>NZ_JASKYT010000252.1:0-11940 GCF_041028275.1 Streptomyces sp. PU-14G | reverse complement strand
GCCGAGGACTTGCCGTCCCCGGTCGGGTCGGGGGCGGGGGAGGAACCGGCCGCGTGTGCGCGCTGCTTGCCGTCGCCGTTGGCACTGCCGTCACCACCGTCACCGCCGTCGAAACCGCATCCGGCGGCGGTGAGCGCGAGCGTGAGTGTGAGCGCGAGCGCCGTGGTGGCGGCGGTGGCGCGGGATCCGAGTGGCGTCATCCGAACCGCCTCACCTTCTGGGGCCTGCTGGTGTAGTAGCTGTCGTCGAGGTCGCTGATCTTCACCACGTCGCCTGTCTTGGGCGCGTGGATGAACTGCCCGTGTCCGAGGTAGATGCCGATGTGGTCGTAGCTGCCATGCAGGTCGAAGCCGATGACATCGCCGGGCCGCATGTCGTCGCGGGCCACCTCGCGGCCCTCGGTGACCTGCGTCTGGGAGGTGCGGGGAAGGAGGGTGCGTCCGCTGCTCGCGTGGTAGACCGCGTACTGCACCAGGCTGGAGCAGTCGAATCCGACCGTGCCGGCGCCCTGCGCGAACCCCCGCCCTGGCCCCTCGGGCCCGCCGCCGCCCCACGCGTACGGGGTGCCGAGCCACTTCTTGGCGTAGGCCACCACACGGTTGCCGAACGTGCCGCCGTCCTCGACCGCCATGTCCCCCGAGTAGTCGGCCATCGACGCGACGATCTTCGACACGTAGTTCTGCGTCTCCGGATAGGGCGGCAGTCCTTCGAACTTCTCGACGGCGCCCGGGCCCGCGTTGTAGGCGGCGAGGATCAGCCGGGTCGGGTCGCCGCCCAGCCCCATCGCGGTGACCTTGCTCGCGAGCCAGCAGTCGTAGCGGGCCTGGGTCATGATGGCGTCGCCCGGGGTGAACGGGTCGGCGACGCCGTCCGGTTCGGAGCCGCCGTCCTTGCCCGCCGCGTCCACCCCCCACGTCTTCCAGGTCCCGGGGAGGAACTGGCTGAGCCCCTGGGCCCCGGCGCTGCTCTGCGCCGTGGGGTTCCAGTTCGACTCGGCCGCGATCTGCGCGGCGATCAGCGGGGCGCTGACCGCCTTGCACTCCTTGCCGGCGCGTTCGATCCACTGGAGGTACTCGGGCGGCACCCGCTCGCCGTCGAGCGCGGTGACGAGCCCCTGGGGGGCGCCTGATTCCTCCTCCTCGGCAGCCGCCACCACGGACAGGCCGACCACCATGGTGAGCAGTACGGCGAGGAGACCCCCTGCCCATCTCACCGCGGCCGTGGTCATCCGCAATCCCCCTTGAACCAGTTCGATCGAGAGTCCGTATGTGGGCCCGTAGTCGAAAAGCAGCGCTCGGAACGTGTGTCAACTCGGGCTGTGCGTTGCGGCGTCGTGTCCGCGTCGAAGGGAGATGCCATGGCCGGGGATGCGCCGGTTTCCAACCCCTGGCTGTCGTCGGCCCGCCCTTCGGGGGGCAACAACGGAGAGCCGCAGCGATCGGTTCAGGACGTGCCCACAGCGCTGACGGGCCCCGCGGCACCCCAGGCGGGGGTGCCGCGGCCCGCACACGTGCTGCCCGTCGCCGCACCGCAGGCCGCCGCGGGCCCCGCGTGGTGGTGGCTGGGCGTCCACGGTGGCGCGGGGGTCAGCACGCTGGAGCAGGCCGTGCCCGGCGGCCGGGACGCGGGCCGCGCCTGGCCCGCCGGTGACGTGCCGCAGCCCGTGGTGCTCGTCGCGCGGTCCGGCGCCGTCGGTCTCAAGGCCGCCCAGAGCGCGGCGCAGCAGTGGGCCTCGCAGATGGTGACCGGCGTCGAACTGCTCGGTCTGGCCGTCGTCGCCGATGCCCCGGGCCGCCGCCCACGCGCCCTGCGCGACCTGGTGCGCCTCGTCTCCGGTGCCGTGCCCCGGCTGTGGGAGATCCCGTGGGTGGAGCCGTGGCGGCTCGGTGCGTCGCCCACGGCTCATGTGCCCAGTCAGTGCGCGCCGTTGGCACGCGACCTGTCCCGACTCACCCGACGCGCGTAAAGGGGAATCCGCATGTCCACTCTGTTGGCCGCCGTCTCGGCCGCCTCGCAGCAGCTCGCTTCCGTCGCCGCCGATCCGGCCCCCTCCGGGGTGCCGGACGTCGGCGGCGGGGAGGCGCCGCCCGGCGCGGACGGCCTGCTGACGGTGCTCAAGTGGGTGGCCTGGTCGGTCACAGCGCTGTGCGTCGCGGGCATCTTCGGCGTCGCCGCGCGGATGGCCGTCGACCACTCCAGGGGTGGCGGTCGCGAACACGTCAAGGGGTTGGGTTTCGTCCTGGGCGCCTGTGTGCTCGTCGGCTCGGCGTCCGGCGTCGTCGGCGCGCTGGTGTGACGGCGCGGCAGGCGACGGGATAGGCGACGGGAGCGGGCATGCGCAGCGCAAGGAGGGGGAGGGACATGGCAGAGTCCGGCAACCGCGCGGGCCGGGAGGAGCCGCAGAGCCCGTGGCTGCGGACCGGCTTCGTCCTCGCGGTCGCGTTCATCGGCTTCGTGGCCGTCATCGGGGCGGTGGTCCTCACCTCTGGGCCCCCCGGCGAAGGGGGCGGGGCCGCCGGGGSGSCSRCGGCGAGGAAGGCGGCGGCGCCGCGGCCCGGAAGCGGACCCGCGGACGGCGGACCGTCCGGGGCCGCGGACGAGAAGACGTCGTGCCCGCGGCTGGACGGCAGCCACCAGGACGGCAGCCACCAGGACGGCAGGCACCAGGACGGCAGCCACCTGGAAGTGCCCACCGCGGCGCCCGAGGGCGTGACGTGGAAGCTGTTCGGCAGCGTCGCACTGCCGGCGTCGAAGGACGCGGGCCCGGCCGTGGTCGGCGGGGACGTGGCGCGCTGCTACGCGCACACCCCCGTCGGCGCGCTGCTGGCCACGAGTCAGATCAGCGTGCGGTACCTGGCGGCCGACGACTGGCTGAAGGTGACGCGGGCCCAGGTGCGCGGCGCGGGCCGGCAGCCCTACATCGCCGCGCGGACCGAGTCGGAGGACGAGGCGGAGTCCGAGAGCGGGGACGGTGCCGTGCAGGGCCAGATCGCCGGCTTCGAGTTCGTCACGTACACCGGCGACTCGGCCGTGCTCCAGACGGTGTGGCGGTTCCCCGACGGACGGATGCAGGCCGCCACCACGACGGTGCTGTGGCAGGACGGGGACTGGCGGCTGGAGTACCCGGCCGACCCGCCGGCGCCCACCCCGGTCGACTCCCTGGCCGGATACGTCGAGTGGGGTGGTGTGTGATGGCGGGCTGCGATTTCGGCTGGGTGCGCCCCACGGTCGGCGGCTACTGCGTCGGCGACGGGAAGGGCACGGCCCCCAAGGACCTCGGCGACAGCGCGTTCGACAACATCGTCGACAGCGCCGCGCAGGCCGCGGGATCCACCGTCAAGGCCCTCGGCAGCGCGTGGACGCAGATCGAGAGCCCCCTGCTCAGTTACGACAGCGGTCCCGCGGCCTTCCTGCGCGGCTCCACCCTGTGGTTCACCTCGTTCACCGCCGTCCTGTGCCTGCTCGTCGCGGCCGGGCACCTCGCCTGGCAGCGCCGCAGCGAGCCCGGCAGGCAGGCGCTGCGGGGCCTGCTCAACCTCGTCGTCGTCTCCTCGGCCGGGGTGGCGGCCGTCAACCTGCTGACCGTGGCGGGGGACAGGTTCAGCGTCTGGATCATCGACAGGTCCACGGGGTGCGAGCGGATCAGCCCGGACGGCGAGCCGGTACGGCAGTGTGTCAACGAGTTCGACGACCGCGTCTCGGCGATGCTCGCACTCGGCGACTCGGATTCGGCCTTCCTGGTGCTGATCATGTCGCTGCTGGTGATCGTCGGCAGTCTGGTGCAGATCGCCCTCATGATCGTGCGGGTGGCCATGCTGGTGATCCTCACCGGAACGCTCCCGCTGTCCGCCGCCGCCAGCTCCACCCCCGCCGGCCGGGCCTGGTTCCGCAAGTCCACGGGCTGGCTGCTGGCCTTCGTGCTGTACAAACCGACCGCGGCGGTCGTGTACGCGGCGGCGTTCTCGATGACCGGCACGGCACCGGACGGCGAGGGCAAGGAGATCATCTCCATGGTCGCCGGTGTGGTCCTGCTCGTGCTGGCCTGCTGCACTCTGCCCGCGCTGTTGCGACTTGCCGCCCCCGCCGTGCAGGCCACCGCCTCGGGCCTGGGGCGCGGCACCTCCTCAAGCCCGCGCGGCGGCCGGACGGTGGCCACCGGGGCGCAGGCGGTGCCGCAGCTGCGCGGGCCCGCCGCGGGACGCTCGGTCTCCGGCGCGATGCCGGCCCAGGACCGTAGCGAGGCCACCGGAGCCCGCAGCGGCGCCGGCCGGATGTCCGGCGCCCGCAGGCCCGCGCAGGGCGCCGGCGGAACCCAGGCCTCGCCGGGCGCCACGGTGACCGCCACCACGGCAGGCGGCCCCGCGGGACGGATTCCGCAGGACACGAGCAAGCAGCCCGACCAGCCGGCGCCGTCCGCGGACCCCGGCGACCCGTCCGAGGGCGAACTCCTCTCCTCCGCGCTCTCGGCGGCTCCTCGACACCACGACGACCAGCAGGGGGAACCCCGTGGCAGTGACTGAAGAAACCGGCCCGCGCACCTACGGCAACTTCCGCAAGCCGCGCGCCTCCGGGCTGCGGGGCCTGTCCCTGGGCGCGACGCTGCTGCTGTTCGGCGGCCTGATCGCCGTCGTCCTCAGCACGCTGATCTCCCTGTGGGTGGCACTGGCGCTGGCGGCCGTCCTGGCGCTCGCCATGGCACCGCTGGCCCTGCGCGACCGGCACGGCCGCACGCTGATGCAGCGCGGCGCGGTCCGCCTGGCCTGGTGGCGCACCACCTCCTCGGGCGGCAACCTCTACCGCTCGGGTCCGCTGGGCCGGGCCGGCGGTGGCAACTGCCGGCTGCCGGGGCTCGCCGCCCAGTCCTCGCTGAGCGAGGCGCGGGACGGCTACGGCCGCGCGTTCGCCATGATCACCGTTCCGGCGACCAACCACCACACCGTCGTCGTCGCCTGCGACGCGGACGGCGCCGCCCTGGTCGACGAGCGGCAGGTCGACATCTGGGTGGCCCACTGGGGCCAGTGGCTCTCCGCGCTCGGCACCGAGCCGGGCCTGGTCGCCGCCAGCGTCACCGTGGAGACGGCACCCGACCCCGGCGTCCGGCTCCAGCAGGAGATCGACGCCAACGCCGTCGACGACGGGCCCGAGCTGGCGCGCAGGATGCTGCGGGACGTGGTCGCCGCCTACCCCAGCGGCTCGGCGCAGATCAGCACCCGTATCGCGCTGACGTACTCGGGCGCGGCCCGCCCCGGGTCCCCCCGCCGCGACGTCGAGGAGATGGCGGTGCACATCGGCACCCGCCTGCCGGGGCTGACCGCCGGGCTGTCCATGACCGGCGCGGGAACGGCCGTACCGATGACGGCGACCGAACTCACCGAGGCCGTGCGCGTCGCCTACGACCCGACCGTCGCCCAACTGGTGGAGGAGGCCCGCGCGGCCGGGGGCACAGGTCTGACCTGGGACCAGGCCGGCCCGACCGCCGCGCAGGAGGCGTGGGACCACTACCGGCACGACGGCGTCCACAGCGTCACCTGGGCCATGACGGAGGCGCCGCAGGGCGAGGTGTTCGCCAACGTGCTGACCGGCCTGGTGCAGCCCAGCCGCGACATCGCCCGCAAGCGGGTCACCCTGCTCTACCGCCCGCACAGCCGCGCCGAAAGCGCCCGCGTCGTACAACAGGACTACAAGAACGCGCTGTTCACCGCCCAGCAGTCGCCGCTCGGCAGGGCGAGCGACGACGCGGAGGTCGTCGCCGCCAGGAAGGCCGCCGAGGAACAGGCACAGGGCCACGGCGTCATCCAGTTCGGACTGCTGATCACCGCCACCGTCGACTCCGCCGAGGACCTGCCCGGAGCGAGCGCGGCCGTCGACAACCTGGCCCCCGCAGCCCGGATCGCGGTCAGGCCGGTCTACGGCTCCCAGGCCGCCGCCTTCGCCGCCGCGCTGCCGCTGGGCCTCGTCCTGCCGCTGCACACCGCACTGCCGCAGACCGTGCGGGACGCGATGTAGCCGCCTCGCGACCCGCCCCCACCGCACGCCACCAGCACAGGAGGACCCATGGCAGCCCGCACGAGCGGCAGGACCAGGGCGCGCAGGCCTGACACACCCCGCACACCGCAGCCCACGCCGCGCGGCTGGCCAGGGCGGGGCGGCGGCACCGTCGGCTACGTCGATCCAGCGCCCGAATGGCGCGGCACCACCGTCCAGGTCTGCGGCATGTGGCCGTTCGGCGCGGGGGCCGGCACACCGATGGTCGGAGTGCCCCTCGGCCGCGACCTCGACTCCGGGGCCACCGTGTGCTGCGACCCGGTCAGCTGGTTCATGCGCACGGGACTGCTCGCCAACCCCTCGATGTTCGTGCTCGGCCGCCCGGGGCTGGGCAAGTCCACCGCCGTACGGCGCATGGCGCTGGGCCTGGCGGGCTACGGGGTGCACCCGCTCGTCTTCGGCGACCTCAAACCCGACTACGTCGACCTCATCAGGGCGATCGGCGGGCAGGTCATCAGCCTCGGCCGGGGCCGCGGCCACCTCAACGTCCTCGACCCCGGCGAGTCCACCGCAGCCGCCGCCCGGCTCACAGGGTCCGCCCGCCGCCAACTCCTGGCCGCCACCCACAGCAGGCGGCTGAACATGGTGTCCGCGCTGCTGACGATCCTGCGCTCCGAGCCGCCCGGCGACCGCGAGGAGACCATCCTCGCCGCGGCGCTCGACATCCTCGACGACCGGCACGGCCCCGGCCGCACGCCGGTCCTCGCCGACCTGGTGCAGGTCATCAAGGACGCCCCGGAGCCGGTGCGCGCCGTCGCCCTCGACCGGGGAGACATCAACCGCTACCGCGACATCACCGAGAACCTCGAAGCCTCACTGACGGCGCTGCTCGGAGACGGCCTGCTGGGCGACTCCTTCGCCCGCCCGACCACCGAGCCCATGAAGCTCGACCGCCCCGTCTGCTTCGACATCAGCGACATCGACGACAGCGAGACCGTCCTCCAGGCAGCCGCCCTGCTGTCCTGCTGGTCGTACGGCTTCGGCGCGGTCTCGGCCGCCCACGCGCTCGCCGACGCGGGTCTTGAGCCGCGCCGCAACCACTTCCTGGTCATGGACGAGCTGTGGCGGGTACTGCAGGCGGGCCGGGGCCTGGTCGACCGGGTCAACGCCCTCACCCGCCTGGACCGGCAGCGCGGCGTCGGACTCGCCATGGTCACCCACACCATCGGCGACCTGCTGGCCCTGCCCACCGAGGAGGACCGCATCAAGGCCAAGGGCTTCGTGGAACGCGCGGGCATGGTGGTGTGCGCGGGGCTGCCCCCGGCCGAGATGCCGCAACTGGCCCAGGTGGTGGAGCTGACGGAGGTCGAGAAGCGGCTCCTGGTGGACTGGTCGACGCCGCCCGCGTGGGACAGCTCCCGCAACCGCCAGGCCGACCCGCCAGGACTCGGCAACTTCCTCGTCAAGGTCGGAAGCAGGCCCGGCATCCCCGTCCACGTCGACCTGACCGAGGGCGAGCTGGAGGTCAACAACACCAACAAGAGGTGGAACAAACAGGGGTGAGGACCGCGGCTCCGCGGTGAACCGATCCGGTCGCCGATCCGTGGGAAGAGGTGGAGGCCGGGCCCCCACCGCGGTCTCCGCCCGCACCGGGCCCGGGGCGCGTTCCCCGTTCGGCGCCCTGGGCCCGGTCTGCTGCGACGTGTGCGGCACGGCGAGGCGGTCGGCGGATCGGCACCGCTGTGAACCGGTACGCACAACGCTCCGTTCTCACCGAGGAGTTCTTCCGTCGCAAGCCGAGACGTCAGGGAGTGGTTCACATGAGCGAGGACGGAGAGGCGCGGAAGCCGGGCGCGCCGCCCGAGCACCCGGCCCCCTTCGAAGTGGTCATCGACGGTGACGGTGCCGCCTCGATCGACGGCGAGCAGGTGCCGGTCATCGGCGACCAGCCGCTCGACACCGCCATCCTCGACACGCTGCACGGCTACGCGCGGCTGCGGAACACCCCCGTCACGGCGGTCATCGCCAACCCCGCCACCGACTCGACGGTGCACGTGGAGGTCGGCCCCGACGGCTCCAGCCGACTCGCGGGACCACAGCCCGGCGACCCGGGCGGGAACGCCGCACCGGGGGCCGAAGCCGGGGCGAGCTTCGGCGCCGACGCGGGGCCCGGCGCCGAAGCGGGCCCCGAGACCGACGGTGCCGACCCGAGTGCCGACCCGAGCGCCGACCCGAGTGCCCGCCCGACGGCCGACAGCGCGGCCGATGGCGCCGACCCGGCGCTTGGGGGCGGCATACCGGGCCGGGGCGGTGGCCCGGAGGCCGCAGACGAGACGGCCACCGCGCCCCTTCCGACGGTGCGAGCGGACCGATCTCCGACGACACCTGAGCCGGCGGCGGGACCTGAGCAGGCCGTGGGGCCTGAGCCCACGGTGGGGCCGGAGTCGGCCGTGGGGCCGGGGTCGGCCGTGGGGCGTGAGCAGGTCGTGGGGCCTGAGTCGGCCGTCGGGCCTGAGCAAGTCGTGGGGCCGGGGTCGGCCGTGGGGCCGGAGTCGGCCGTCGGGCCTGAGCAAGTCGTGGGGCCGGAGTCGGCCGTCGGGCCTGAGCCCACCGTGGGGCCTGAGTCGGCCGTCGGGCCCGAGCAGGTCGGGCCCGGCCCGGCCGTGGGAGTCGGCTCGGTCGCCGGTGGCGGCTTGGCGGCCGGAGTCGGCTCGGTTGCCGGTGGCGGCTTGGCGGCCGGAGCCGGATCGGCTGCCGCGCAGGGCGGGACGCCCGTCGTCGGCGGACAGCCGGGCCCACCGCCGTCCGGGGGCCCGGCAGAGCGGCCCACCGCTCTGCCGTCGGCTCCGCGTCGCTCGCTGCCGCGCCCCTCGATCCCGCGCCCGTCCCTGCCGTCGCTGCCGCGCCCCTCGCTGCTCGGACGCTCGTCCGGGACCGGGAACGGAGGAAGCGGGAGCAAGGCCGCGCGGGGGCCCCGGGGTTCGGATGTGGAGTTCGTGCCCACCAGCCTGCTCAAGAAGCCCTGGGTGGTCGCGGCCTCGGCCGTCGCGGTGGTGGCGCTCGTCACCACACCGCTGGCGCTGGCAGGGGCCACCAGCAGCGGCGAGGAGGAGGGCGGAAAGGGCGAGAAGACTTTGGCCGAAGGGCCGAAGGACGAGGTCACACGCGGTCCGGGAGGCGCGGTGCGCCCCTCGCGGCCTCCGTCGCCTTCCGGCTCACCCTCGGCTACCGACAAGGACGACCCCAGCGACAAGCCGAAGTTCGGGGACTCGAAGCCCTCGAAGCCCAAGGACGAGGAGAAGGACTCCGACGCGTCGGACGAGGAGTCCTCGGGCGGGGACGACAAGAAGGACACGAAGAAGGCGTCCGGCGGCTCCGGTCTCCCTTCGGGAGTCACCATGATCGTGAACCGGAAGACCGACCTGTGCCTGGACCTGCCCGGCACCGGCAAGGGCAAGCCGGACGGCCGGGCCCAGCAGGGCGCGTGCGACACGACCCACGCGGCTCTCGGCGGCAACCAGCGGTGGAAGCTGGACCTCAAGAAGAAGGACGGCGGGCCGGGGAAGGCCGACCTCTATCTGATCCGCAACGTCAAGGACGACCTCTGCCTGGACCTGGCCGGCTTCGGACCCAAGGCGGCCAGGTCACCGGTGACCGAGTACCACTGCCGTGCCGAGAACGACAATCAGCTGTGGTGGTTCGACAAGCGGTCCAACGGCACGTACTGGATCCGCAACCACGAGAGCGGTCACCTGTGCCTCGACGTTTCGGGCAAGGGGGAGAAGCCGCACGCTCCCCTGCTGATCTTCGGCTGCGACGACGCCGACGACCACCAGTGGAGCTTCCGGAGGCCGTGAGGGAAGGGCGAGCGCGCGCACGTGGCCCGGTCAGGCGACGGCCGTGGGGCCTGCGTCCTCGCCCTCGTCGAGCCCGTCGAGCTTCTCGCGTAGGTGTGCCGCGTCCGGGTGGTTGAACTCCTCCAGCAGCCTCAGGGCACGACTCCAGTGCGTGCGGGCGGCGTCGGGGTCGTCGCCCGCCAGGTGGACGTCGCCGAGGTGGTCGATGGTCTGGGCTTCGCCCCAGCGGTTGCCGACGGCCTGATGCCTGGTGAGCGCTTGGCGGTAGTGGGAGATGGCCTCGTCGTGGTGGTGGAGCCGGTGGTGCACGGTGCCGAGGAAGTCCAGGGAGATGCCCTCGACCCAGGTGTTGTCGGTGGCGCGTTGGACGACCAGTGCCTGCTCCAGGTAGGCGCGGGCCTCGTCGAACCGTCCGAGCCGCAGGTGCGCCTCACCCATGTTGTTCAGGCAGATGCCCTCGCCCCAGCCGTGCCCGACGGCGCGGTCGATCTCCAGCGCCTGTTGCAGGTGTTCCAGAGCCTCCTCGTACCGGCCTGCCCGCAGGCAGACGTCGCCCAGGTTGCCGATGATCCGGGACGCGCCCAGTTCGTCGCCGAGCGCTCTCCAGCGGGGCAGGGCCTTGAGGTAGTAGTCGATGGACTCGTTCAGACTGCCGCCGTTGGCGAGGGCGTTGGCCACGCCGGTGAGGCTTTCGGCCTCGCCCTTCTGGTCTCCGGCACGGCGCGCGGCCGACAGGCTCAGCCGGTTGCAGGTCAGCCAGTCGCTCGTATGGCTGCGCAAGTAGAAGAAGCCCCACAGGACGGCGGTCAGCCGCCACGCGACACCGGCGTGGGACCCGGCGGCGTGGGCGATCGCGGCCACGAGGTTGGCGCGTTCGGCCGAGCACCAGTTCAGCGCCTGGTCGTAGGTGGCGAACTCCACCGGCTCGTTCTCGGCGAGCAGCGGGACGAGCGGCACCCGTGTGCGGTTCGGGGTGAGGAACCTGGAGGCGGCGTCGGCGGTGTGCAGGTACCAGGTGAGTACGCGCTCGACCGCCTGCTCGCGGTCCTGAGCCGCCTCCCGGTAACCGGCCTGTTCGGCGGCGTAGACCCGCAGCAGGTCGTGGAAGGCGTAGCGGCCGGGGAAGTGCTCGGTGAGCAGGTGGGCGTGGGTGAGTTCGGCGAGGAGGCCGCGGGTCTCGCGGCGGGTGAGCCCCGCCAGCGCGGCGGCGGCGGGCGCGGAGATGTCAGGCCCTGGGGCGGCGGCCAGCAACTGGAACAGCCGCGCGGCCGGCGCCGAGAGCGCCTGGTACGACCAGGAGAAGACCGCGCGCACGTCCGTGCTGATGTCACCGCCGGCGAAGGCGTCGAGGCTGCCGTGGCTGTCGCGCAGTTCCTCGGCGACGGCGTGCAGCGGGAAGCTGGGGTGGGTGGCGGCACGGGCGGCGACGATGGCCAGCGCCAACGGCAGCCGCGCGCAGCGCGAGATGATCTCGTCCGCCGCCTCGGGTTCCGCCGCGAGCCGGGCGGCACCGATCCGGCGGGCGAGGAAGTCCCGTGCGTCCGCGGGCGGGAGCGGGCTGAGCGTCAAGGGGCGCGCGCCGTCGTTGGCGATGAGGCCGGTGAGCTGGTTGCGGCTGGTGACGATGGCCAGGCAGCCGGGGCCTGTGGGCAGCAGAGGCCGGACCTGCTCGGTGTCGCGGGCGTTGTCCAGCAGCAGCAGGACCCGGCGGGAGGCGAGCAGACTGCGGTACAGCGCCGCGCGCCCCTCCGGGCGGCCGGGCATCTGTCCCGGCGGCACGCCGAGCGCGTCGAGGAAGGTGTGGGTGGCCTCGTCCGGCGGCATGGCCGTGCCGCTCGGATCGAAACCGCGCAGGTTGACGTACAGCTGGCCGTCGGGGAAGCGGTGCGCGATCTCGTGTGCCCAGTGCACGGCCAGGGCGGTCTTGCCGACGCCCGCCATGCCGCCGATCGCGCTGATCACCACCGCGTTCGGATGCCCGCCGTCGGCGGGCAGCAGGGCGTGGGTCTGCGCGAGTTCGCTCTCCCTTCCGGTGAAGACCGGCAGGTCCGCGGGAAGCTGTGCGGGCCGGGCCGGGCCGCGGCAGGCGGCGGGGGAG
>NZ_JASKYT010000251.1:0-11097 GCF_041028275.1 Streptomyces sp. PU-14G | reverse complement strand
GGCCGGGGCCGGGGGCGGGGCCCGGCGTCGCGAGTTCGCCCATGAACCAGGCGGCGCCGGTCTGGAAGCCGAGGCCGGGCGGGTCGAGCAGGGCCGACACCGAGGAGGGCGCCAGGATGCGGGCCGGGCCGTAGGCGCCGCCGGTCAGCAGCGTGCGGCACAGGACGGCCAGGTCGTGGGCGGTGGAGAAGAGTCCGGCGTGTCCGGCGACGCCGCCCATGGCGTAGGCGTTCTCGTCGTGGACGCGTCCGTGGACCAGGCCCCGGTTGAGCTTGGCCCAGGGTTTGCGCTGGTCCTCGGTCGCGGCGATGCGGGAGCGCCAGGAGCGGGGCGGGCAGAAGCGGGTCTGGGTCATGCCGAGCGGCCTGGTGATGCCGTCGCGTACCAGGACGTCCAGGGCCCGGCCCGTGACCTGGTGGAGCACCCGTTCGAGCAGGAGCATGTTGAGGTCGGAGTACAGGTGCCGGCTGCCGGGCTCGGTGAGGGGTTTCTCGGACCACAGCAGCGCGGCGTGCTCGGCGGTGTTGTGCTCGTAGAAGGGCAGCTCGGCCCGTAGCCCCGAGGTGTGGGTGAGCAGGTGGCGCACGGTGATGCCGTGATCGGTGACCAGCCCGGCGCGCGGGTCGGCGTACGCGATGACCGGCGCGTCCAGGTCGAGGGCGCCGCGCTCGGCCTGCTGGAGGGCGGCGACGGCGGTGAACAGCTTGGTGAGGGAGGCCACGTCGAACACGGTGCCGGGCCGCATCGGCAGCCACTTTTCCTGCGGCAGTTCGACGGGCCGCCCGGCCTCGGGGTCCCAGGCGGAGTACCGCAGCGCCCATCCCGCCGCGTGCTCGACGGCGACGTACGGTCCGCGGCCGGCCAGCACGACGGCGCCCGCGCACCATCCGGTGGCGGGCAGCCGGTCGATCTCGCCGGTCAGGTCGGCCAGGTGTTCGGTGGCGAGCCCGGCCTTGCGCTGGAAGCGGCGCCGCTCGGCGCCGTCCAGCGAGGCCGCGCTCTTCAGTCGCGTACGCGCCATGGGCGGCAGAGTCCCACGAAGGCGAGCGTGGCGAGTGCCACCGCGCTGAACTGGACGAGCGCCATGGGCACAGCGGTCTGTTCCCCCGCGATGCCCACCAGTGGCGAGGCGAGGGCGCCGACGAGGAACTGCGAGGTGCCCAGCAGCGCCGAGGCGGACCCGGCGGAGTGCGGGGTGCGCATCAGGGCCTGCGAGTTGGCGTTGGGCATGATCAGGCCCATCCCCGACATCAGCACGCACAGCCCCGTCGCCAGCGGGGCCAGTCCGACCTCGCCGAACACGCCGGTCGTCATCGCCAGCAGCGCCACCGTGGCGGCGCCCACCATGCACAGCCCGAAGGCCAGTACCCGGTCCAGGGAGACCCGGCCGACCAGCACCTTGCCGTTGAGCTGGCCGAAGGCGACGATGCCGATCGAGTTGACCATGAACAGCAGGCTGAACGTCTGCGGCGACGCACCGTAGATCTCCTGCATGACGAACGGCGACGCCGACACGTAGGAGAACAGGGCGGCGAAGGCCAGGCTGCCGGTCAGCAGGTATCCGGCGAAGACCCGGTCGGCCAGCAGTGCGCGCATACTGCGCAGTGCGTCGGCCAGCCCGCCCTTGTGCCGCTGCTCGGCCGGCAGCGTCTCGGGAAGCTTGCGCAGGACCACCAGGACGAGCAGCAGCCCGATGGCGGACAGGATGACGAAGACGCCCCGCCAGTCGGTGAAGCGCAGCACCTGACCGCCCAGGACGGGCGCGAGGATCGGCGCGACGCCCGAGATCAGCATCAGGGTGGAGAAGAACCGGGCCATGGCCAGCCCGTCGTACATGTCGCGGACCACGGCCCGCGCGATCACCACCCCGGCCGCACCCGCGAGCCCCTGGACGAGCCGGCAGACGGTGAGCGTCGCGGCGGTCGGCGCCAGCGCGCACGCGACGCCCGCGACGACGTAGGCGCTCATGCCGATCAGCAGCGGCCGGCGCCGCCCGAACCTGTCGCTCATCGGGCCGACGATGAGCTGGCCGACGGCGAGCCCGATCAGGCAGGCCGTGAGGGTGAGCTGAGCGGTGGCGGCGGGCACGTGGAGCGCGCCGCCGACCTCCGGCAGCGCCGGGAGGTACATGTCGATGGAGAGCGGCGGGAGCGCGGTCAGCCCGCCGAGGATGAGGGTGATCAGCAGCCCCGCGCGGCGGCGGCGTGTCAGGCCGGGCGCGGAGGTGGCGTGTTCCGGCGCGGAGGCCGGCGCCGGACGGGAGGAGGAGGGCGAGGGKGACGGGGACGACACGGTCGCGGGGCAGTGAGAACGACAGCGGTTTGCCCGACATCAGCGCGCGTCCGCTCAGCGTCCGCGAGCGCGAGCCGACGGTGAGCCGGTAGGAGGTGCCGGGGTCGGCCTCACCGGCGAACCTGACGTCCGCCCGGCCGCCTCGGGCCGTGGTGACGTAGGCGGTGCTGCGCACGGTGGTGCGCCGCTGCGAGCGGTAGGAGCCCTCGTCCGCGTAGCCGTGCCCGGTCTCCATGTCCTTCGCCGTGACGGTGCCGCGCCCGTCCGCACCCAGGTCGACGGTCTCGTCGGGGACGAGGCGCAGTGGCCCGCGCAGCCGGACGCGGACGACCGGCAGCACCGGGTCAGCGGGGTCCTCGGGCAACTGGACCACCAGGTCGTCGCCCTCGCGGTGCCAGTCGAGCCGCGCCCCGCCGGGGCCGTCCTCCGCCACCCCGGCCACGCGCGTCGCCAGGCCCGGCAGCCGCAGCCGCCCGTCGGACGGTGGCCGCACCGCGTGGAGGTACAGCTCGCGCCCGTCCACCGTCACCTCGCCCCAGGGCTGCCCGCCGAAGCGGGTGGCCGACGCCTCGAACCCGGCGCGGTGGTGGCGCTTCAGCCACGCGCCGACGCCGCGCAGCACGTCCGCCTCGAAGCCGACGACGGAACCGTCACCGCGCGGCCCGATGTTGAGCAGGTAGTTCCCGCCGCGGGCCCGTACGCTCAGCAGCCCGCGCACCAGGGAACGGATCTTGCCGGGCTTGTCCTCGCGCTTCTGCCAGCTGCGGTAGCCCCACGTCTCGTGGTAGACGGAGGCGGGCGTCTGCCAGGCGCCGTCCAGGGGGACGTCCGGCACCTCGTTGTCGCCCATCACCCGGAAGTCGCCCGCGTTGTTCCACACCCGGCTGCTGACCGTCGCGCCCGGCTGGAGCCGGTGCACCAGACGCGCGAAGCGGCGGCTCTGCGCGGCCGTCGGCGCCGACATGTCGAACCACACCTCGGCGATCGGCCCGTACCCGGTCATCAGTTCCCGCAGTTGCCCCTCGATCAGCGGTTCCATCGAGGCGGGGATCGGGTTGCTGTTGTCCGGGTCGAAGGAGTGGCCCGCGTGCCAGTCGACGAGGGAGAAGTAGACACCGAACTCCAGCCCCTGCGCGCGGCACTCGCGGGCCAGCGCCTTGAGCGGGTCCTTGCCGTAGGGGGTGCGGTCCACGACGTCGTAGTCCGTGGTGCCGGTGTCGAACATCGCGAAGCCGTCGTGGTGCTTGGCCGTGATGACGACGTACTTCATCCCGGCGTCCTTCGCCAGTGAGCAGACGGCGCCGGGGTCGAAGCGGTCGGCGCGGAAGCGGTCCGCGACCTCGGCGTACTCCTTGCCGGAGATGTTCGCCCACATCTGTATCTGCTCGCTGTACCCCTCGGTGACGGGCTTGCCCTTCCAGACGCCGCCGAGCTCGGAGAAGAGGCCCCAGTGGATGAACATGCCGTACCGCAGCCGCTGCCACGCCGCGACGCGCGGGTCCGCGGAGCGGGGGATCTCACCGGGGATGCCGCGGACGGTGCGTTCGGTGGACGGGTGCGCCGAGGGGGCTTGGGGCGGTGCGGACGCGGCGGCGCCTCCCGCCGGAGCCGCGCACAGCAGCAGCGCGAGCGCCGCGCCCGCGCACACCCCGCGCAGCCCGGGCAGTCGTGACCGGCTGAGCACAGACCTCACAGGTCCTCCCCTCTCGGACATCCGATGAAAGAGTCCGAGAGGGGGGCGCGCGTGTCAAGTGTGCGTGCCGCGGCCGGTTTTGAGGCTTCCGCTGCGGAGAGAGATCCTATCTATCCGGTGCCGTGCGGGTGGCGGCCGACGAGGGCTCAGCCGAGCATCTTGATGACTTCCGCTGCCACCGGGCCCGCGGACGCGGGGTTCTGGCCGGTGACCAGGTTGCGGTCCACCACCACGTGCGGCGCCCAGGGCTCGCCCTCGTCGAAGTGGGCACCCGCCTCGACCAGCCGGTCCTGGAGCAGCCACTTCGCCTTGTTCGCGAAACCCGCCTGCTCCTCCTCGGCGTTGCTGAAGCCCGTCAGCCGGTAGCCGTACACCGCGCTGGCGCCCTCCTGGGTGTGGGCGGCCAGCAGCGCCGCGGGGCCGTGGCAGACCACGCCCAGCGGCCGGCCCGACGCCAGCGTCCGCACCAGCAGCGTGCCGGAGTCGCTGTCGGTGGCCAGGTCCTCCATGGGGCCGTGGCCGCCCGGGTAGAAGACGGCGTCGAAGCCGGCCGGGCCGCCCCCGCTGTCGATCCGTACGTCCTCGATGCTCAGCGGCTGTCCCAGTTCGGTGAAGGCATCAAGGCCCGCGGCCACCCGGTCGGCGTTGTCCTGTCCGCCGTTCGCGTCGGCGGACAGGCTGGCCTGGTCGACGCTGGGGACCACTCCGCCTGGGGTGGCCACGGCGACCTGGTGGCCGGACGCCTTGAAGGCCTCGTAGGGGGCGACCGCCTCGTCGGCCCAGAAGCCGGTGGGGTGCTGGGTGCCGTCGGCGAGGGTCCAGTGCTGAGCGCCGGTCAGCACGAAAAGGATCTGCGACATGTCGTTCTCCGGGGCTGCGTGGGGGTGAGCGTGGGGCCAGGGAGGCGGGTGGTGCGGACTGTGCGAGCGCGCTGACGTGCCGTACCCGGAGCGTGGCTTCCGTATGCGGGCCGCCGGCGCGCTCTTCGACGACGGTAGGCCGCTCCCGTGCCGGGCGGCGTCCTGAACGGCCGTACCCGCCGCGTGTCCCTCCGGGTGTCCCACCGCTGGCGGTTCACCGCGCCCGTGCCGTGCGAGGCGCGTGGCGCGGGGTCCGGACCTGCCACGCGCGGCCCGCTCCCGGCCCTTGCCCGGTCCGCTCGGGGTCCTGTCCCGGTCCGCTCGCGGTTCGTACCGGGCCACCCGTTGACTAGATCTATTCACTGCGTATGGTTAGTGAATAGATCTGATTCGGTTGGAGTCGAGGAGGCAGGGCCATATGACCAGCACCGCAGGAGCACGCCCCGTGAGGGCGCCGCGCGGCAGCGAGCTGAGCACGCTCGGATGGCAGCAGGAGGCCGCACTGCGGATGCTGCAGAACAACCTCGACCCCGAGGTCGCCGAGCACCCCGACAAGCTCGTCGTCTACGGCGGCACCGGCAAGGCCGCCCGCGACTGGGCCTCCTACGACGCCATCGTCCGCACCCTGCGCACCCTGCGCGGCGACGAGACGATGCTCGTCCAGTCGGGACGCCCCGTCGGCGTGATGACCACCCACGAGTGGGCGCCGCGCGTACTGATCGCCAACTCCAACCTGGTCGGCGACTGGGCCAACTGGGAGGAGTTCCGCCGCCTGGAACAGCTCGGCCTGACCATGTACGGGCAGATGACCGCGGGGTCCTGGATCTACATCGGCACCCAGGGCATCCTCCAGGGCACCTACGAGACCTTCGCGGCCGTAGCGGAGAAGCGGTTCGGCGGCTCGCTGGCCGGGACGATCACGCTGACCGCGGGGCTCGGCGGCATGGGCGGCGCCCAGCCGCTCGCCGTCACCATGAACGGCGGTGTCGCCCTCGTCGTCGAGTGCGACCCCTCCCGCATCGAACGCCGCATCGAACACGGATACTGCGACGTCCGTGCCGACAGCATCGCCGAGGCGCTCCGCCTCGCCGTCGAGGCCCGCGACGCCCGCCGCCCGCTGTCCATCGGCCTCCTCGGCAACGCCGCCGAGGTACTGCCCCAGCTGCTCGCCGAGGGCGCCCCCATCGACATCGTCACCGACCAGACCTCCGCCCACGACCCGCTCTCCTACCTGCCGACCGGCGTCGACTTCTCCGACATGGCCACCTACGCCGCCGAGAAGCCCGCCGACTTCACCCGCAGGGCGCGCGAGTCCATGGCAGCCCACGTCGAGGCCATGGTCGGGTTCCAGGACGCCGGCGCCGAGGTCTTCGACTACGGCAACTCGCTGCGCGGCGAGGCACAGCTGGCCGGATACACCCGCGCGTTCGACTTCCCCGGCTTCGTCCCCGCCTACATCCGCCCCCTCTTCTGCGAGGGCAAGGGCCCCTTCCGCTGGGCGGCCCTCTCCGGCGACCCCGCCGACATCGCCGCCACCGACCGTGCGCTGCTCGACCTCTTCCCCGAGAACGAGTCGCTGGCCCGCTGGCTGCGGCTGGCCGGCGAACGCGTCCACTACCAGGGCCTGCCCGCCCGCATCTGCTGGCTCGGCTACGGGGAGCGCGCCGCCGCAGGTGAGCGCTTCAACGACATGGTCGCCTCCGGGCAGCTCCAGGCCCCCCTCGTCCTGGGCCGCGACCACCTCGACTGCGGCTCCGTCGCCTCCCCCTACCGGGAGACCGAGGCCATGCGCGACGGCTCCGACGCCATCGCCGACTGGCCCATGCTCAACGCCATGCTCAACGTCGCCTCCGGCGCCTCGTGGGTCTCGCTCCACCACGGCGGCGGTGTCGGCATGGGCCGCTCCCTGCACGCGGGGCAGGTCACGGTCGCCGACGGCACCGCCCTCGCGGGCCAGAAGCTGAACCGGGTCCTCACCAACGACCCCGGTACCGGAGTGATCCGCCACGTCGACGCCGGGTACCCGGAGGCCGAGGCGGTCGCGGCCGAGCGCGGCGTCCGCGTCCCGATGCGCGAGGGAGACGCCTGATGGACCCCGCCTCCTCCGACGCGGGAGCCACGGCCCCGTCGGGACCGCAGCCGTCCTTCCAGCAGATGTGGAAGGAGCTGCTGCCCCTCGGCAGGGCGGCCTCGGGCGGTTACCGCCGCTTCGCGTGGACGGGACCCGACCAGGAGTGCCGCCAGTGGTTCCGGGACCAGGCCGTATCCAGGGGCCTCGCCTACGAGGTGGACGGCAACGGCAACCAGTGGGCGTGGTCCGGTGACAGGGGCGGCCAGAACGCCGTCGTGACCGGCTCGCACCTCGACTCGGTCCCGGACGGCGGCGCCTTCGACGGGCCGCTGGGCGTCGTCTCCGCCTTCGCCGCCTACGACGAACTCCGCCAACGGGGCACCGCCTTCACGCGCCCCTTCGCGATCGTCAACTTCGGGGACGAGGAGGGCGCCCGCTTCGGCCTGGCCTGCGTGGGCTCCCGGCTGATGACCGGGTCCCTCACCGTGGAGGGCGCCCACGCCCTGCGCGACGCGGAGGGAACCACCCTGCCCGGGGCGATGGAGGCGGCGGGGTACGACCCCGCCGCGCTCGGCCCCGACCCCGAGCGCCTCGCCCGCATCGGCGCTTTCGTCGAACTGCACATCGAACAGGGCCGTGCGCTGGCGGAGACCGACCACCCGATCGCGGTCGCCTCGGCCATCTGGCCGCACGGCCGCTGGCGGTTCGACTTCCGCGGCGAGGCCAACCACGCGGGCACCACCCGCCTGGAGGACCGCCGCGACCCCATGCTCACCTACGCCAACACGGTGCTCGCCGCCCGCAAGAAGGCGCGGCTGGCCGGCGCGCTGGCCACCTTCGGCAAGGTGGCGGTCGAACCCAACGGCGTCAACGCCGTCCCCTCCCTGGTCAAAGGCTGGCTGGACTCGCGTGCGCCCGACGAGGAGACGCTGGCGTCCGTGGTCGCCGAGATCGAACGCGCGGCGGGCGAACGCGGGGGCCGCGACGGCGTGGACGTACGGGTGACGCGCGAGTCGGCGACACCGCTGGTCGAGTTCGACCACGCGCTGCGCGATCGGATGGCCGCGCTGCTGGGGGACGACATTCCTGTCCTGCCCACCGGAGCCGGACACGACGCGGGTATTTTGTCCGCTTCGGTGCCCACGGCGATGCTGTACGTCCGCAACCCGACCGGCGTCTCGCACGCACCCGCCGAGTCCGCCGAGGAGGACGACTGTGCGGCGGGCGTCACCGCGCTCGCCGACGTACTGGAAGGCCTGGTGTGACGACGACGACGCGAAACAACCCGGGCGCCGCCGGCGCCGCGCCCGACCCCGGCGCGGCGCCGGCCGAGAAGACCTACTGGTGCGAGCTCGCCTGGCTCAACGGCACCGTCGAGCCGCACGTCGCCCTGGAGGTGACCGCACAGGGGCGGCTCGGCGCCGTCCGCAGGGACGTCGAGGCGCCGCCGCCCGGCGCCACCGTGCTGCGCGGACTCACCCTGCCGGGGCTGGCGAACGCGCACTCGCACGCGTTCCACCGCGCCCTGCGCTCCACCGTCCAGGTCGGTTCGGGAACCTTCTGGACGTGGCGGGACGCCATGTACCAGACGGCCTCCCGGCTCACCCCCGACACCTACTACACGCTGGCACGCGCGGTGTACGCCGAGATGGCGCTGGCCGGCATCACCTGTGTGGGCGAGTTCCACTACCTGCACCACGCACCCGGCGGCGCGCGCTACGACGACCCCAACGCGATGAGCCACGCGCTGGTCGCCGCCGCCGCCGACGCCGGCATCCGCATCACCCTGCTGGACACCGCCTACCTCGCCGCCGGCATCGGTCCCAAGGGCCGCGGCGAGCCGCCGAACCGGCAGCAGCTGCGCTTCAGCGACGGCACCGCCGAGGCCTGGGCCGAGCGCGCCGCCGCCTTCCGGCCTGAGGGCGGCCACGTACGGGTGGGCGCCGCCGTGCACTCCGTACGAGCGGTGCCCGCACGGCAGCTGCGCACCGTCGCGCAGTGGGCCGAGGAGCGCGGTGCGCCCCTGCACGTCCACCTGTCCGAGCAGACCGCCGAGAACGAGGCGTGCGAGAGCGTGCACGGCATGACGCCGACCGCCCTGCTCGCCGAGCACGGCGTGCTCTCCCCGCGCACCGTCGCCGTCCACGCCACCCACCTGACGGACGACGACATCCGCCAGGTGGGCCGCACGGGCACGGGCGTGTGCATGTGCCCCACCACCGAACGCGACCTGGCCGACGGCATCGGCCCGGCCCCCGCGCTCGACCGGGCCGGAGCCACGTTGTCGCTGGGCAGCGACAGCCACGCCGTCATCGACCTGTTCGAAGAAGCCCGCGCACTGGAACTCGACGAGCGCCTCGCCAGCCGCACCCGCGGCCACTGGACCGCGGGGCAACTGCTGCGCGCCGCCACCGAGGGCGGCCAGGCGGCACTCGGCTGGCCCGAGGCGAGCAGGCTGGAGACCGGCGCCCTCGCCGACTTCACCACCGTCGCCCTCGACTCGGTGCGCACGGCGGGTCCCGTCGCCCGTCTCGCCGCGGAGACAGCGGTGTTCGCCGCCACGGCCGCCGACGTCCGGCACACCGTGGTGGCGGGCCGCCACGTGGTGCGGGACGGCGCCCACACGCTGGTGGACTCCGTCCCCCACGCCCTGACCGGGGCCATCAGCGCCCTCCGCCCCTGACCGCCCCGCAGGGTGGGGCCTCGGCCCCCGGCCCCGCCCTGAGRCCGCAGCACCAAGGAACCCCATGCCCCAGACAACGGCCCTGACCAACATCGCCGCCCTGGTCACCAACGACCCCGCCCAGGGCGACGGGAGCCCCCTCGGGATCATCGAGAACGCCGCTCTCGTCATCGAGGGCGACCAGGTGGCGTGGGTCGGCCCCGCCGACCAGGCGCCGCCCGCCGACACGGCTCACGACGCGGGCGGCAGGGCCGCCGTCCCGGGCTTCGTCGACAGCCACTCCCACCTCCTGTACGCGGGCGACCGCACCCAGGAGTTCAACGCCCGCATGTCGGGCCGCCCCTACACGGCCGGCGGCATCCGCACCACCGTCCAGGCGACCCGCGAGGCGTCCGACGAGGCGCTGGCGGCGACCCTGGACGCGCATCTGCGGGAGATGTACGCCCAGGGCACGACCACGGTGGAGACGAAGTCCGGCTACGGGCTCAGCGCGGAACACGAGGCCAGGGCCCTGCGGGTGGCGGCCGGGTCGGGCGTGGACGAGGTCACCTACCTCGGTGCCCACGTCGTCCCGCCCGAGTACGCGCACGACGCGGACGCGTACACCGCCCTGGTGGCCGGCCCGATGCTCCAGGAGTGCGCCCCGCACGCCCGTTGGGTGGACGTGTTCTGCGAGGAGGGCGCCTTCGACGAGGAGCAGTGCCGCACGATCCTCACCGCGGGCAAGGAGAAGGGCCTGGTCCCGCGCGTGCACGCCAACCAGCTCTCGTACGGGCCCGGCGTGCGGCTCGCGGTGGAACTGGACGCCGCCTCTGCGGACCACTGCACCCACCTTGCGGACGAGGACGTCGACGCGCTCGCCCACAGCAGCACGGTCGCCACGCTGCTGCCCGGCTGCGAGTTCTCCACCCGCGCGGTCTACCCGGACGCCCGCCGCCTCCTCGACGCGGGCGTCACGGTGGCCCTGTCGACCGACTGCAACCCGGGGTCCTCCTACACCTCGTCGATGCCGTTCTGCCTCGCCATCGCCGTACGGGAGATGAACATGACGCCCGACGAGGCCCTCTGGTCGGCGACGGCCGGCGGCGCGCGGGCGCTGCGGCGCACGGACGTCGGCCGCCTCGCGCCGGGCAGCCGAGCGGACGTGGCCCTCCTGGACGCCCCCTCCCACGTCCACCTCTCCTACCGGCCGGGCGTACCACTGGTGTCCGAGGTCTGGCGCCGAGGCCTGCGGGTCGCCTGAGTAGGGCGCCCCGAAGGGGCGCGAGGAACTGCGCGCCAAGCCACAACCAACCCGCAGACCGCACACTGCGAGCAGTGGCACCCCCTGACCGGAGCACGCTCCGCAGGGAAAGCCCGGGCCCCCGGGCCCCGGGCCCCCGGGCCCCGGGCCCGGGCTTTCCCCCCCCCCCCCCCCCCCCCCCCCCCCCCCCCCCCCCCCCCCCCCCCACTGGTGTCCGAGGTCTGGCGCCGAGGCCTGCGGGTCGCCTGAGTAGGG
>NZ_JASKYT010000250.1:0-11865 GCF_041028275.1 Streptomyces sp. PU-14G | reverse complement strand
GTTTTTGAGCCCGKSGRCGCGCGCGGCTGTCCTGGTATCTCGCCTTCGGCGGCCTGTTCCTCGACGCGTACGCCAACGCGGCGCTGAGCGCGGGCCTCGGTCCCATGACGGACCAGATGCACCTGTCCAGCACCCAGATCTCCGTGCTGACGGCGACGGCACCGTTCCTCGCGATCATCTTCAACCCCGTCGGCGGCTGGCTGGCCAGCCGCGTCGGCCGGGTACCACCGCTGCTGATCGCGAAGGTGTTCGCGGTGGCGGGCGCCCTGCTGGCGGCCTTCTCCGGCGACTTCTCGACGGTGTGGCTGGGCCGTGTCCTGGTCGGTGTCGCCTACGGCGTGGACTTCGCTGTCGCGATGGCGCTGCTCGCCGAGTACACCCCCAAGGCCAGCAGCGGGCGCCTCAACCTGTGGCAGGCCGTCTGGTACGTCGCCACGACGGGCAACCTCGCTCTCGCGCTCGGCTTCTACCACCTGGACGTCGGCCAGGACATCTGGCGCTGGTCGCTGGGTTCCGCCGGGGTCATCGCCGCCGTGCTCCTCGTCCTCCAGTGGCTGTTCCTGGTGGAGTCCCCGGCCTGGCTGGCCAGCAAGGGGCGGCTGGCGGAGGCGGTGCGCAATCTGCGCCGCATGTACGGCATCGAGGCGGTCGCCGCCGACGCGCCGCGCGCCACGGGCGGAGATCCGGCCTCCGGACCGCCCGCCGTGGGGTTCCGCGACGCCGGCGTGCTGTTCAAGGGCGCCTACCTGCCCCGCACGCTGCTGTCGTCGGTCATCTCGCTGGGCCAGGGACTCCAGTACTTCGCGGTGGGCTGGTACCTGCCCGTCATCAGCCTGACGATCTTCGGCGAGAGCTTCGAGAAGGCGACCATCGGCTCGATGGTCTTCAACGCCGTCGGCATCGCGGGCGGCCTGGCCTCCGCCTTCTTCGGCCGCAGGCTGGGGCTGCGGATGAGCTCGGCATGGGGGTTCGGCGGCGTCTTCGTGGCGCTGGTGGTGATGGGCCTGACCTTCGGCAAGGCGCCGCTGGCGGTGGCGTTCTGCCTGCCGGTCCTGTTCATCCTGTGCCACTCGGCCGGCCCTGGCGCCAACGGCAAGTCCATCGCCGCGCTGTCCTACACCAGCGACGTCCGCGCCCTGGGGACCGGGGTGACGGGCATGGTCGGCAGCTTCGGCTCGGTCATCGGGCTGTACGTCTTCCCGCAGATCAAGGAGAGCCTGGGCCTGGGCACCACCTTCCTGGTGCTGTCCGTCGTCCCGCTGCTGGGCATGCTCACGTGCCTGGCCGTCAAGTGGGACCCGATCCAGGCAGCGGCCTCCCCCGACGAGGTGGCCGCGACGGCCGCGGCGGCCCCGGGGCCCGCACCGCGGCCGGTCGGCGCCGGGGAGGGGCAGCCGTGACGCCGCACGCCCAGAGCGCCGGGCGCCCGCGCCGCGGGGTGCTCGCCATCGACGAGGGCACCACGGGAACCCGGGCCGGACTCGTCCTCGACGACGGCACCGTCGGACAGGTCTTCTACCGCCCCGTCCAGGTCAGCCACCCCGACCCGCTGAGCGTCGAGCAGGACCCCATGGAGATCTGGCGGGCGACGCTGGAGGTGTGCCGGCAGGCGCTGGCCGCCGCGGACGGCACCGAGGTGACGGCCGTCGCGCTGACCACCCAGCGGGCCACCGCGATCCTGTGGGACCGCGTGACGGGGCTGCCGCTGCTGCCCGCCGTGGTGTGGCAGGACCGCCGCTACGCGCACGACCTGCTGGCGTACGAGGCCGCGTGGGACCCGGTGCTGCTGGCCCGTACGGGCCGGCCCGTCGGCTCGCGGTCGCCCTTCCTGTGGGCGGCCCGGCAGATCGCCGAGCGGCCCGAGGTCGCGGCGGCCCACCGGGAGGGCCGGCTGCTCTTCGGCACCGTCGACAGCTGGCTGATCTGGCAGCTGACGCGGGGCGCCACCCACGCGACGACCGCCTCCAACGCGGGCTCGACCGGCGGCTACCTGCTGCGCGAGCACGCCTGGGACACCGAGTGGATCACCCACCTCGGCTTCCCCGCCGACCTGCTGCCCGACCTGTGCGCCGACGACGCGGAACTGGGGTGGACGGACGCCGACACGCTCGGCGTCAGCGTTCCGCTCGCCGCCTCCATGGGCGACCAGCACGCCGCGCTGCTGGCGCTGGGCGGCCTGGAGGCCGGTCTCGGCATGTGCGTCTACGGCACCGGCGCGTTCGTGGACGTGGCCACCGGCACCGACCCTGCCGCGCCCAGGCCCGACATCGCCGGGGTGCTCGCGCAGCCGGGCTGGCGGCAGGGCGAGCGGACCCTCTTCAGCCTGGAGGCCTACGCCTCCACCGTCGGCTCGGCGCTGCGCTGGCTCTGCGACGACCTGGGTCTGTTCGAGACGCCGCAGCAGATCGGGGAGTTGGCCGCGACCGCGGAACACCTCCCGGACGGGCCGCGGTTCTTCCCGGCGCTCGCGGGGGTGCGGGTGCCGGTGTGGCGGCCCGCGGCGACGGGTGCGCTGAGCGGGCTGAGCCTGGCCACGGGCAGGGCCGACATCGCCCGCGCGGTGCTGGAGGGGCTCGCGCACACGGTGTGCGACCTGGTCGACGGCGTGGCCGAGACCATGGGCGCCCCGTTCAAGCGGCTGCGGGTCGGCGGCGGGGTGGCGGGCAGCGATCCGCTGCTGCGCATCCAGGCCGATCTGCTCGGCATGCCGCTGGAGCGGGTCGCCGACTCGGCCACCGCGAGCCTGCGCGGCAGCGCGTACCTGGCCGGGCTGGGCGCCGGGCTGTGGTCCTCGCTGGAGGAGGTCGTCGAGGCGCAGCCCGCGGGGCGTCTCTTCGAGCCGGCGGCCGACGCGCGGGTGCGCGGGGAGCGGCGCGCCGAGTGGCGCGAGGTGGCGGCGGCGCACCTGGGCAACCGCCCCTCCGCTGCCGCGCACTGACTCTCGCCGCTGCGCACTGACTCTCGCCGCTGCGCGGAGTACCCGCTGATCCGTCCGGGCCGCTCCGGTCCGCCGCTCAGCCCGCTCCTCGCCGACCCTTCACCACTTCGCGCTGTGCGCACCCCTCGGTGCGCGGCGCACGACAGGCGGCGGCCGACCAGCCGCCGTACGCACTACCTGGAGTTGATTGTGATCACCATGCCTGCCCGCAGGCCGGGCCGCTCGGCACGGGCGACGCGCCACTCGGCGCTGCTGCTCGAGCGGGAGCCGGCCATCCGGCAGCTGGCGGACGAACAGTTCGACGTGCTCGTCGTCGGAGGCGGCATCACCGGCGCGTACGCCGCGCTGGACGCGGTCTCGCGCGGGCTGCGCACCGCGCTGGTGGAGCGGGACGACTTCGCCTCCGGCACCTCCTCGAAGTCCTCGAAGATGGTGCACGGCGGTCTGCGCTACATCGAACAGGGCAACGTCAACCTGGTCCGCCACTCGCTGCTGGAGCGGCACCGCTTCCGCCGCAACGCCCCGCACCTGGTGCACCGGCTGCCGTTCCTCTTCCCGATCCTGGAGAAGGAGGGCGTCTTCGACGCGCGGCTGGCCAAGGGGTTCGAGGGCCTGCTGTGGACGTACGACCTGGTGGGCGGCTGGCGCATCGGCAAGCTGCACCAGCGCCTGTCCGTCGACCAGGTGCTGGCGCACGCCCCGACGCTGCGCGCCGAGAGCCTCAAGGGCGGGCTGATGTACTTCGACGGCCGCGCCGACGACGCCCGCCTCACCCTCACCGTGGCCCGTACGGCCGCCGCGCTGGGCGCCACCGTGCTCAACGGCGCCCGCGTGGACGCCCTGCTGACCAGCGGCGGCCGTGCGTGCGGCGCGAGGGCGACCCTCGACGGGCAGGAGGTGGAGATCCGCTCCCGCGCGGTCGTCAACGCGACCGGCGTGTGGACCGACCGCCTCGACGCGATGGCCGACGCCCGCCACAGCGACCAGGTACGCCCCGCCAAGGGCGTGCACATCGTGGTGCCCTGGCACAAACTGCGGATCGACTGCACGGTCACCGTGCCGATCCCCGGCAGGGCCCGCCGCGCCACCTGCACCCGGTGGGGGGACACCGTCGTCCTGGGCACCACCGACAACGACTACCGGGGCTCTCCGGACGACGTGCACTGCACCCGCGAGGAGATGGAGTTCCTGCTCCAGGGCGCCCGCACGGCGTTCGACGCGAAGCTGACCCCCGACGACGTCATCGGCTCCATCGGCGGGCTGCGCCCGCTGGTCGGCGGCAAGGAGGGCGCGACCCTCGACATGTCCCGCGACCACCACATCACCGTGGGGCCGACGGGCATGGTGACCGTGACCGGCGGCAAGCTGACCACGAGCCGGCACATGGGCGAGCTGGTGATCGACAAGGTCGCCGCGGTACTCGGCCGCAAGCGGACCAGGTCCCGCACCGCGCAACTGCCGCTGCTGGGCGGTGCCGGGTACGACGCTGAGGCGGTGGCCGCCTCCGGCGGGCTGGCCGCGCACCTGGGCGAGCGGTACGGCACCGAGGCCCGGTTCGTGCACGACCTGATCGCCGAGGACGTGTCGCTGGCCGAGCCGGTCGTGGCCGGACTGCCCTACACCCGCGCCGAGGTCGTCTACGCGGCCCGCGCCGAGCTGGCCCGCTCGGTGGACGACGTGCTGACCCGGCGGCTGCGCGCCCGGCTGTTCGCGCGGGATGCCTCCGCCGAGGCGGCACCCGAGGTGGGTGCCCTGCTGGGCCGCGAACTGGGCCTGAGCCGAGAACAGGTCCAGCGCCAGGTCTCGGACTATCTGACTTCCATCCGCCACGAGAAGGCCGTCCTGTTCGGGGACGCCGAAGGAGCCGCAGCATGATCAGCCGTCAGACCGTCACCCACCCCTTCAACCGGGGCCGCTACACCGTCGGCGCCCCCAGCCCCTCCGCCTGGGCGCGGCGCACCCCGATCGGCGACGGCGAGGCCGCGCTGCAGAGCGACCCGGTCGAGGTGCCGGACGCCGTCGTGGAGCGGTTGCGCGGGGCGGCCAAGGCGGTGCACACCTCGCGCGAGGAGGTGGTGACCCGCACCCGGGACTGGTGGGCGGGCTCCATGATCGGCGAGACGGAGGGCCGTCCGGCCACCCCCGACGCGGTGGTCGTGGAGGCCGCCGACGCCGACGAGGTCGCGGCCGTGCTGCGGATCTGCGACGAGGCGGGCATCCCGGTGACCGCCTCGGCGGGCCGCAGCAACGTCACGGGGGCCGCGCTGCCGGTCTTCGGCGGCGTCGTGCTGGACCTGTGCGGGCTCGATGCGATCCTCTCCTTCGATGCCGAGTCGCACGTCGTCGACGTCGAGGCGGGCGTGTTCGGTGACCTGCTGGAGAAGGAGCTCCAGGAGACCTACGGGGTGACGACCGGTCACTGGCCGTCGGCCTTCGCCCTGTCGACCGTCGGCGGCTGGGTCGCCTGCCGGGGCGCGGGGCAGCTGTCCACCCGCTACGGCAAGATCGAGGACATGGTGGTGGGCGTGGACGTCGTCCACGCGGACGGCACCCGCGCCACCTACGGCGACTACGCGCGCGCCGCCACAGGACCCGACCTGCGCCAGCTGTTCGTCGGCTCCGAGGGCACGCTGGGCGTCATCGTCGCCGTCCGGCTGCGGGTCCACCCGCTGCCCGAGTACGCCAAGGCGCTGGCCTTCGGCTTCGAGACGTTCGCGCAGGGCCTGGAAGCCTGCCGCCGCATCCTCCAGCGCGGCGCGACCCCGGCCGTGCTGCGGCTCTACGACCGGCTGGAGAGCGGCGTCCACTTCGACCACCCCGACACCAACCTGCTGCTCGTCGCCGACGAGGGCGACCCGGCGCTGGTGGACGCGGCACTGGCGGTCAGCCGCGAGGTGTGCGCGGAGTACGGGCCCGAGCTGGACAGCGAGGCCGTGTTCGCGCGCTGGCTGGACGAGCGGATGCTGGTCGGCAAGTCCTCCGACGGCTTCAAGGCATCACCGGGATTCGTCGCCGACACCCTGGAGATGGCCGCCTCCTGGAAGGACCTGCCGGTCCTCTACGACGAGGTGGTGGCCGCCATCGAGTCGGTCCCCGGCACCCTGGCCGCCTCCGCGCACCAGTCGCACGCCTACACCGACGGCGCCTGCGTCTACTTCTCGCTGCGCGGTGACGTCGATCCCGCCGAGCGCCGCACCTGGTACAGGGCGGTGTGGGACGCGGCCAACGCGGTGCTGGTCCGGCACGGAGCCGCGCTCAGCCACCACCACGGCTGCGGGCTGCTGCGCGGCCCCTACCTGCCGCAGGCGCTGGGTGCCGGCTTCGCGACGTTCGCTGCCGTGAAGGAGGCGCTGGATCCGAACGGGATTCTCAACCCTGGCAAGCTGGGCCTTCCCAGCCGCTTCGGGACCTCCCCGCTGAGCTGACGAGACAAGGCAGGTCATGACCCCGCACCCCCGGCCCAGCGCCGCCAGGCTCGACCGCAGATTGTCCGCCGCGTTCGCACGCGTACCGCTCGTCGCGTCGGTCGTCGGCGCCCAGCATCTGAAGGACTTCCTGACCGCGCCCGCCTCCGTGTGCATCCTCGCCTCGGTCCCGGTGGGCAAGCTGCCGCAGGTGGTTCCGGCGCTGGGCCGTGCGGGCAAGACCGTCTTCGTCAACGTCGACTCCTCCCCCGGGCTCGCCCAGGACCGGGGGGCGCTGGAGTTCCTCACCCACATGGGCGCGGCGGGCGTGGTCAGCACCCGGCTCTCGCTGGTCGAGAAGGGCCGCCCGCTGGGGCTGCTGACCATGCAGAAGGTGTTCGTCACCGACCGCTCCAACCTCAACCGCAGCGTGGACGCCGTGGCCCGCGGCCTGCCGGACCTGGTGGAGGTCATGCCCGCGCCGATCGTCGCGCGCATGTCACCCGAGGCGCTGCGCGCCATGACACCGCACGTGGCGGCCGGGTTCGTGCAGTCCCCGCAGGACGTACGGGCCGCACTCGACCTGGGCGCGGTGGCCGCCGCCACCTCCGACCCGAGGCTGTGGCACCTGACCAGAGACGCCCTGCCGCCTTCCGAAGAGAGCTGATGCCCTGATGAGTTTCGTCGTCGTCGCCCGCTACCGCGTCTTGCCGGGACATGAACAGGAGGTTCTCGCCCTGCTGGACCGGATGGCCGCCGCCTCCCGCCAGGAGCCCGGCAACCGGCTCTACCGGGTGCACCAGGGCACCGAGGACCCGCGCACGGTGGTGCTGTACGAGGAGTACGGCACCGAGGCCGACTTCGCCGCGCACTGCGCGAGCGACCACTTCGCACGCCTGGTGCTGGAGTCCGTGGTGCCGCTGCTGGAGTCGCGCGACGTGGTGCGGCTCGCGCCCCGCGAGGAGGTGGCCGCGTGAGGACGGCGGCCGTCGTCCTGCGGGCGGTCTCGCAGGCGCGGCCGTACGCGCGGTCGCGCCCGGTCGAGGTGGAGGAGCTGGAGCTGGGGGCGCCGCGCGAGGGCGAGGCGTTGGTGCGGATCGCCGCCGCCAGCCTGTGCCACTCGGACCTGTCGGTGGTCAACGGCGACCGGGTGCGTCCGCTGCCGATGGCGCTGGGCCACGAGGCGGTGGGGATCGTCCAGGAGACGGGGCCGGGTGTGGCGCGGGTGGCCGCCGGCGACCACGTCGCGCTCGTGTTCGTGCCCAGCTGCGGTTTCTGTGAGCGCTGCGCCGAGGGCCGCCCGGCGCTGTGCCCGGCAGCCGCCGCCGCGAACGGCTCGGGCGGCCTGCTGCACGGGCCCTCGCTGCTGCGCGACGCGGCGGGGCGCGCGGTCAACCACCAGCTGGGGGTGTCCGCGTTCGCCGAGTACGCGGTGGTGGCGCAGGAGTCGCTGGTGCCGATCCCCGCGGACGTCCCCTTCTCCGTCGCCTCGCTGTTCGGCTGCGCGGTGCTCACCGGTGCCGGCGCCGTCCTCAACACCGCCGGGCTGCGCGCCGGACAGTCCGCCGTGGTGTACGGGCTCGGCGGGGTCGGCCTCTCCGCGGTGCTGGGGGCCCGGGCGGCGGGCGCGGGGCCGATCGTCGCCGTTGACCCGGTGGCGGCCAAACGCGAGCTGGCGCTGCGGCTCGGCGCCACCCACGCCTGCCCTCCCGAGGAGGCGGAGGAGAGCGTGCGGGAGCTGACCGGCGGCGGCGCCGCGTACGCCTTCGAGGCGGTCGGCTCGGCCGCGGTGACGGCGGCGTGCCTGCGGGCCGTGGGCCGGGGCGGAACCGTCGTCTGCGTCGGTCTGCCCGCCCCCGACCGCACTTTGGACACCGTGCCCGCGCTGGCCTTCGCGGGCGAGGGGAAGTCGCTGGTCGGCTCGTACATGGGCGACGCCGTGCCGCGCCGCGACATCCCGCGCTTCCTCGCCCTGTGGCGGGCCGGGCTCATGCCCGTCGAGGAGATGCACAGCGGCACCCTGCGGCTGACCACGCCCGAGGTCAACCAGGCGCTCGAATCCCTCGCAGACGGCACCGCCATCCGCCAGGTCATCGACACCTCGGGCCTGCTGACCGGCTGAGCGCCACCGCCCGGGCACCGGGCGCCCGCGCGTACTGCCGACACGGGCGCTGGCGCGTGCTGCCGGCGCGGACGTCCGTGGCCCTGCGGCCTTGGCGGGTCGTCCGCGGCGCTCGCGCCGCCGCTACGGGGCCGGGGCCGGGGCCGCCCCGGTCCGCGGACCTGCGGGCGCGGGGTCGGGGTCGGGGTCGGGCAGCTCGACGCGCCCGAAGCGCTGGCGGTACGCCGTCGGGCTCAGCCCCGTCTCGCGGCGCAGCCGGGCGCGGAGGTTGGCTGCCGTCCCCAGGCCGCTGTCGCGGGCGACGACGTCCAGCCGCTCCTCACCGCGCTCGATCAGCCGGCAGGCCAGCGTGACGCGTTCGCCGGTCAGCCAGGCCAGCGGCGTGGTGCCCAGCTGGGCCCGGAACCTGCGGTGGAGCGTGGCCTGACTCACCGCGGCACGGGAGGCGAGATCAGCGACCGTGAGCGGCTCGGCCAGCCGCTGAGTGGCCCAGGCCAGCAGCGGAGCCAGCGACTCCTGGGGGACGGGCGGCAGTGGCCGCTCCACGAACTGCCGCTGCCCGCCGTCCCGGTGCGCCGCGAAGACCAGGCGCCTGCTGACCGCGTTGGCCACCTCGGCGCCGTGGTCCCGGTGCACCACGTACAACCCCAGGTCGAGCGCGGCGGCGCTGCCCGCGGCGGTGAGGATGTCGCCGTCGTCGACGAACAGCACGTCGGGTTCGAGCCGTACATCGGGGAACCGGGCACGGAACCGGTCGGCCCACTGCCAGTGGGCCGTCGCCCGGCGCCCCGCCAGGACCCCCGCCTCGGCGAGGGTGAAGGCGCCGCTGCAGAATCCCAAGAGGCGGGCGCCGCGCGCGTGGGCGCGGCGGATGGCCTCCAGCACGGCGGGGCGGCGCGGGGTCTCGATGTCGGGCCGGTTGGGGACGATCAGCGTGTCCGCGCGCTCGGCCGCCGTCAGGTCCGCGACGCCGGTGAGCGTGAAGAACCCGTCCCGCAGCACCGTGCGCGGCTCGGGAGAACAGAGGGTGAACGCGTACAGGTCCCGGCCGATCTCGGGCCTGCGCAGCCCGAAGACCTCCGTCGCACAGCCGAGCTCGAACGGGTTGGAGTTCTCGTCGACGAGCACGACGACACGGTGGAGACCCGCCCCGGCAGCCTGCGAGGATTCTTGCGCCATATGCGTTTTCTAGCACTCGCGGGGCGCGTCCGTCACGGCCCAGGATGATCCCCATGAGCAACGAACCGATCACGCTGGCCCAGGCACTGTCCTCCTTCGACGCACTGTGGAGCCCCCGCATCGTCACCCGCGTCAACGACTACGACGCCCGCGTCGCCAAGGTGAAGGGCGACCACGTCTGGCACGTCCACGAGGACACGGACGAGTTCTTCCTCGTCCTGGACGGCGAACTGCGCATCGCGCTGCGCGAGGATGGCGGTGAGCGGACGGTCACCCTGCCCACCGGGGCCGTCTTCACCGTGCCCCGGGGCACCGAACACAAGCCCAGCGCGCCCGAGGGCGCCGCGATCCTGCTGTTCGAGCCGACGGGCACCTCGTCGGTCGGCGACCGGCACGACGAGGTGCCCGCCCACGTCGACGCCACCACGGGACACGCGCTGCCCGAGCCGGCATAGGGCCGGGGCGGGACGGACCACCTGCCGTCCCGCCGCACACGGCCCACTCGCAGGCGGCCTCTCCGCCAGCGGCGAGCGGCCTCGCGCCCGGCGACTCGTCGTGGTCGGTTCACTCGTTTCCGGGCCGCTCGCCCTTGGGCCCACGGCCGCGCTCCGTACGCGGGCCCGAGGGCCGCCAGTGCGGATCGCGTTCCATCTCCCGCTTGGCCTCCTCGTTCGCCTCCTGGGCGTCGGTGTGGCCGCTCCTCTCCATGTCCTTCCGGCGCCGCGCGCGGTGCTTGTCGTAGCTCTTGCTGCCGGGTTCCGGCACTGCGCTCACCTCGCTCGCATCGACAGCGGCCGACGGCGCTCGGCCATGCCGCTGACCGCTCGCGCTCCGCTGTTCCCACGCCGGACGCCAAAGAAACGCTGGGCCGGTCGGTGGAAACCGCCGGCGGAAGGGACTGGCCCCGCCGAGGGCGGGAACCCCGTGGCGACCGGCGCGCGGCGCCACGGCGCCGCGCGCCGTCGCCACGACGCCGCCGCGTGACGTGAGGCGCGACGTGCCACGGAAGGCTGAGGCGGAGGCGAACGATGGCCGTGACGGGCGGAATCCGGGACGGGAGGGAGCCGGGGAGCCTGCGGCTCCCGGGAATCGTGCTGGGGGTGGGGCTCGGCGGTTTCGTCGACGGCATCCTGCTGCACCAGCTCCTCCAGTGGCACCACATGCTGAGCAGCACCAACGACGACCGCATCGGGGTGAAGTACTACTCACCCCGCACGGTCTCAGGGCTGGAGATGAACACCGTGTGGGACGGCATCTTCCACACCGTGTGCTGGCTCGCGGTGCTGATCGGTCTCGCCCTCCTGTACGCGCGGGTCACCCATGGACGGCGCCGGGTGTGGACCTCGCGGGTGCTGTGGGGCTGGATCCTGGCGGGATGGGGCGTGTTCAACCTGGTGGAGGGCCTGCTGGACCACCAGATCCTGGGCATCCACCACGTTCACGGCGGCCCCTACCAGCTGTGGTGGGACGTCGGCTTCCTGGTGCTGGGCGCCGTGCTGCTGGTCGTCGGCCCTCTGGTCCAGCGCAGCGGGCGCTCCCTCGACACGGCCGGCAGGCTCGTATGACGGACGGTACGGCACCGCCGCCTTCGCATCCGGCGGGCACGGCGGCCTTCGCCCACGCGCACCAGCCCGGCACCGGACACGACCCCGGGCACGGACACGGGCCCGGTGACGGTGACGGTGCAATCGGCGGCGGAGACCTGTTCGGTGTGCTGCTGCCCGCCCTGGCGGCCCTCGTCCCCGCGCTCGGATACCTGCTGCTGGTGCGCCGCGCACGCCGCCGCGGCCCCCGGCGCGAGTGGAGCGCCTGGCGGTCCGCCGGCTTCCTGTCCGGGTGCGGACTGCTGGCCGTCGCCCTGCTGCCGCCACTGGCCGGCTGGGCCCACGGCGACTTCCGTGGCCACATGGCGCAACACCTGCTGGTCGGGATGTACGCGCCCCTGCTGCTGGTGCTCGGAGCGCCCGTCACCCTGCTGCTGCGCACCCTGCCGGGCAAACGCGCGCGGGCACTCACCTCGGTGCTGCGCAGCCGCCCGGCGCGCGTGCTCACGCACCCGGTGTCGGCCCTGCTGCTGAACACCGGGTCCCTCGCAGTCCTCTACTGCACACCGCTGTACGGGGCGGCCATGGCGCGGCCCTGGGGCCACTGGCTGCTGCACCTCCACTTCCTGGCGGCCGGCTGCCTGTTCGCCTGGGTGGTCGCGGGGCCCGATCCGGCGC
>NZ_JASKYT010000025.1:0-39249 GCF_041028275.1 Streptomyces sp. PU-14G | reverse complement strand
GCTCCCATGTGCGCCCCCCTTCGCGCGGTGCGGCCCGCGCGAACGCCGTGCGGTGCCCCCCCCCCCCCCCCCCCCCCCCCCCCCACTCTACGGTGCGCACCTGGCAGGAGGGCAACCCGACCGAGGCACGGACGGTGGGGGCGTCGCGTGGGACGCGTCGGCCGGCGCGTGGGACGGGCGCGGCGGCACGGCGGGCCTGGGCGGGGCGGAGGGACGCTCGGGCACCGGGGCGCGCTCGGCGTCGGCTCCCATGTGCGCCCCCCTTCGCGCGGTGCGGCCCGCGCGAACGCCGTGCGGTGCAGGGCGGTTCGCGGGGGCCTCAGTGAACTGTTGCCGTGTGCCGTCCCGTCACGGCGTGCGGCGTCACTCTACGGTGCGCACCTGGCAGGTGGGCAACCCGCCCGAGGCAGCGGTGAGGACCGTGCCGGAGTGGGCGAACACGCCGGTCGCGGCGCGGTGTCAGCAGGTACCGGGGCTGTGCCGCGGCGCGTGGCTCTGGCAAGCTGCCAGGGTGTTCGATACGACTGTCGATCTCGCCGCCGACCGCGCACGGTACGACCGTGCGACCGCTCACCTGGACGCGCCGCTCGCCCTGGTCGATCTGGAGGCGTTCGACGCCAACGCCGAGGACCTGGTGCGGCGGGCCGGGGGCAAACCGGTGCGCGTCGCCACCAAGTCGGTGCGCTGCCGTGCGCTCCTGGAGCGGGTGCTGGCCAAGGACGGCTTCCGCGGGGTGATGAGCTACACCCTCGCCGAGTCGCTGTGGCTGGCCCGCGCGGGCGTCACGGACGTGCTGCTCGCCTACCCCTCGGCCGACAGGTCCAGTTACGCGGAGCTGGCCGGTGACCCGAAACTCGCGGCTTCGGTGACCGTGATGGTCGACGATCCCGCGCAGCTCGCGCTGATCGACGCCGCGCGGGAGGGCGGTCGCGAGGAGATCCGTGTGTGTCTCGAACTCGACACGTCGCTGCGGCTGTTGGGCGGGCGCGTGCGTGTCGGCGCGCGCCGCTCCCCGCTGCACTCCCCCGCCGATCTGGCCTCCCTCGCCCGCCTCGTCCAGCGGCGGCCCGGCTTCCGGCTGGTGGGGGTGATGGCCTACGAGGGGCATGTGGCGGGTGTCGGCGACGCCGTTCCGGGCGCGGCGCTGCGCTCCCGCGCGGTGCGGCTGATGCAGGCTGCGGCGCGGCGTGAGCTGGCCGTCCGCCGGGCGGCGGCGGTGGCGGCCGTGCGGGCGGTGGCCCCGGACGTCGAGTTCGTCAACGGGGGCGGCACCGGCAGTGTGCAGCACACGGCGGCCGAGGAGGCGGTCACCGAGATCGCCGCGGGGTCGGGCCTGTTCGTGCCGCGGCTGTTCGACAACTACACCTCGTTCACCGGCCGCCCCGCGGCGCTGTTCGCCATGCCCGTGGTGCGCAGGCCCGGCGTGGGGGTGGTGACCGTGCTGGGCGGGGGCTATCCGGCCTCCGGAGTGGCGGGGCGCGACCGGCTGCCGCAGCCGTACCTGCCCGGCGGGCTGCGCTACGACGCGCAGGAAGGCCCCGGCGAGGTGCAGACGCCGCTGCTGGGGCAGCCCGCCGACGACCTCCTGATCGGGGACAAGGTCTGGTTCAGGCACGCCAAGTCGGGCGAGCTGTGCGAGCGGTTCGAGAGGCTGCACCTGGTGGCGGGCGAGAGGGTGGCGGAGTCGGTGCCGACGTACCGGGGCGAGGGCATGACGTTCCTGTGAGCGCGGCTGCCGGCCGGCCCCGGAGGAGCCGCCCGGGTTCGCCTCTCGGGCGGACCGGGCGGACCGGGCGGGCGGCGGTACCTCACACGGCTTCGCGGGGGCCCTCGTCCTCGCCGGCACCCGTGGCGACCACGCCATTGCGCAGTGCGTCCAGGTCGGAGGCCGGGGGCGCGTCGTCGGCGATGTCGACGCTGCTCCACAGCGCGAGAGTCCGCTGCGAGCTCTCCGGTGAGCGGAAGACGACGGCCTCGACGTAGGCGTCCGGCTTCAGCTTGTTCGCCACGCGCCACCGGACGCGGTAGCCCGGCTCGCCCGCGACGGTGACGGCTCCGGACTCGACGACCTGGTGCCCGGTGATGCCGCCGTACGACTTCTTCGGGTACGACGTCTTCGCGTTCTCGGCCACCTGCGCCTCGGTCAGCTCCTTGAGCGCGCCCTTGTCGCTCCCGGCACCGTTCGTCGCCTTCAGTACACCGCCGCCTCTGACACATTCCTCCTTGCGGGAGGCGGGGCAGGTGTACTCGTGCTCGCTGCTGACGGCCGCGTGGCTGTCGCTGGCCCGCTCCCACCCCTCGGGCGCGGTCAGGCCGACGCCGAGAAGGGGATCACGGGCGACCTCCGGGATCTTCGAGGGCGGCTCGTCGTCCCGCGGCGGGGCGCTTTCGCCCTTGTCGCCGGGGGTGCTGCCCTCCGGGGCCGGGGAGGGGACGCCTGGTCCGGCCTCCGTGGCGCCGCCCTCGTCGGGGTCCCCGCCCAGCAGGAGAACGCTGCCCAGGGCGAGCGCGGCGGCGAGCACCACCGCGCCCACGATGCCGGCGACGAGCCCGATCAGCGGCCCGCGCCCGGCTCGGCCGCCGCCCCGCGCGGAGGGCGTGCCCGTGGCCTGCCGGGTCTGGGCGGTCCAGTTGTGGCCGTCCCACCAGCGTTCCCGCGGCGGAAGCTGGGGCGTCTGCCCGGGTTCTGGGTACCAGCCGGGTGGGGTCGTCATGCTCACGCCCGAACCCTATGGCACATCCGTGCGCCCCACAGGGGCGCCCCGGCAAGGGGCGCCCCCGAGGCGGTGGTTGGGGCCGCGAGCCCAGCAAGATCCAAACGAGAGGCCCTAGGCTTCCTTCCCGTACGCCGTGTCCTCCTGGTCGGCGATGACCGAACCATCCCCCCTGCGCACGGGGCCGGCGGAGCCGTCCGGGTTGGTGAAGGCCTCGCTGGAACACGGGTACGCGTCTTCCTGGCGCGGCAGCGGCTCGATGAACATCGGGTTCACCGCCCAGCGCCCGTCCGCGTCGTCGTACCCGCGGCACATGATCTCCGGCTTGTTGCGGTTGAGCACGAGGTGGGTCCCCGTGGCGTCGCCGACGAACGTCACGTCGGTGTCCGCGTCACCCCCGCCGATCGCGACGCGGTGCCGCCAGTCCTGCTTCTGCCAGGCCTTCTCGCCTTCGATGCCGAAGATCTCCTGGTTGATGACGCAGCGCTTGCCCTCGATGTAGGGGATCTCCTCGCCCTTGCTGACGCCGGTGCCGCCGCAGCCCTCGGTGTAGGGGGTGATGCGGCCGTGCCTGACGACGCTGCGGATGGCGAGGGTATGCTTCCTGTCGATCCCGACGCCGCTCGACCACTCCTCGGTCACCGGCTCCGAGCCTGCCGAGACGATGTAGACGTCGAACCCGGCCTTCTGAAGGGTGCGGACGAGGTCCTTCTGCTGCGCGTAGTAGCGGCTGTAGGCGGGGACCGTGTGCGTGCCGACCCTCCGCTCGCTGCCGACGGGGGCCGCCAGCGCCTCGTCGCGGGCCGCGCGGGCGTAGGAGCGCAGCTCGGCGACCGTGTGGCCTGCGAACAGCTGCGGCACCCAGGCGTACTCGGGGACGGTGCGCCGGTGGTTCCACTTCCCGGCGAAGGCCTCCTGGCCGCTCATCGTCTCCGCCTCGCCGCGCACCTGCAGGATCTCGTCGGCGCAGTCGTCGTTCGTCGAGGTGGGAAGGGGGCGCCCGACGGGGACGTCGGTGCCGCACGCCTCGGTCAGCGCGCGGTCGGCCTCGGGGGTGAGCCACTTGCTGGTGGCCGCCCAGTCCTCGGGCCGCAGGATCTTGTCGTGCCGCAGGGCCCAGGAGATGGTGGCGTCCGTCGAGTCGTTCTTGACGATCGTGTTGTCCCAGTCGAACGCGGCGACGGGCCGGTGCTTGCCGCCCCGCCAGTGCGGTGAGCACGTGCCGCGCTCGTCGATGGTGCGCTGGAGCTTGGCGCGGTTGCTGCCGTGCCACGGCAACTCGGTGGACAGCTGCGGGCAGTGGCGGCCACCGCCGTGGTGGCCCTGGGCCTGGGCGGGCCCTGGTGCGAGAGTGGCCGCGAGAGCCGCGGCCATGGTGAGGCCGGTCAGCACGGGTCTGCTGCGCATGTGGCGCCCCTCCTGGATTGTCGACGTTGACTGTGTGCACGCTACATCCAAGGACCGCCGCACGGTGGGCGCCCCCGCGGGACCACCGCGCGGTGACGCGGGAACTATAGAGCAGCGACGCGGGAACTACAGCGGAGTGACGTAGGCGCCCGCGATCCCTCCGTCGACCAGGAACTCGGCCGCGTTCACGAACGAGGCGTCGTCGCTGGCGAGGAACGCCACCGCCGAGGCGATCTCCTCGGGCTCGGCGAAGCGCCCCACCGGCACATGCACCAGGCGGCGCTGTGCACGTTCGGGGTCCTTGGCGAAGAGCTCCTTGAGCAGGGGGGTGTTCACCGGGCCCGGACACAGGGCGTTCACCCGGATGCCCTCACGGGCGAACTGGACGCCCAGCTCGCGCGACATGGCCAGGACTCCGCCCTTGGAGGCGGTGTAGCTGATCTGCGAGGTGGCGGCGCCCATCACCGCCACGAAGGAGGCGGTGTTGATGATGGAGCCGCGCTGCTGGGCGCGCATGTAGGGCAGGGCGGCCTTGCAGCACAGGTAGACGGAGGTCAGGTTGACGTGCTGGACGCGCTGCCAGGCGTCCAGGCCGGTCTCCAGGATGGAGTCGTCGTCGGGGGGTGAGATGCCCGCGTTGTTGAAGGCGACGTCCACCGAGCCGTAGGTCTCGTGCGCGGTGCGGAACAGCGCCTCGACCTGCTCGGGCTCGGTGACGTCCACCTGTACGTACAGCCCGGCGGTCTCCTCGGCCGCGGCCCTGCCCCGCTCTGCGTCCACGTCGGCGCAGACCACGTGGGCGCCCTCGGATGCCAGCCGGCGCGCCGTGGCGAGTCCGATGCCGCTGCCGGCGCCGGTGACGACGGCCGTACGTCCTACGAGGCGGCGGCATGCGGCGGTCTGGTCGGTCACGGGCTCTCCTCGGTGCTCGGCTCGGTGCTGAGGAAGACGTTCTTGGTCTCGGTGAAGGCGGCGAGCGCGCCGGGGCCGAGTTCTCGGCCGAGCCCGGACTGCTTGTAGCCGCCGAAGGGGGTGGAGTAGCGGACACTGGCGTGCGAGTTGACGGACAGGTTCCCCGCGGCGACGGCCTGCGAGACGCGGAGGGCGCGGGCGCCGTCGCGGGTCCACAGGGAGCCGGAGAGCCCGTAGTCGGTGTCGTTGGCGAGCCGTACCGCCTCGTCCTCGTCGTCGAAGGGGATGACGACGGCGACGGGGCCGAAGATCTCCTCGGCCGCGGCCCGGTCGCCCGGTGTGCCCGCGAGGACGGTCGCCGGATACCAGTAGCCGGGCCCCTCGGGCACGCTGCCGCGGATCAGGGCGGGTGCGTCCTCGGGCACGTAGGAGCGGACGCGCTCGCGCTGGCGTGCGGAGATCAGCGGGCCCATGTCGGTGGCGCTGTCGGCCGGGTTGCCGGCGCGGAAGGCGTGGACAGCAGGCTCCAGCAGTTCCAGGAAGCGGTCGTGGACGCCGCGCTGGACGAGGATGCGGCTGCGGGCGCAGCAGTCCTGTCCGGTGTTGTCGAGGAAGGATCCTGGGGCGCTGGCGGCGGCGCGTTCCAGGTCGGCGTCGGCGAAGACGATGTTGGGGCTCTTGCCGCCGAGTTCGAGGGTCACGCGTTTCACGGTGGCGGCGCACTGGGCCATGATGCGTTTGCCGACGGCGGTGGAGCCGGTGAAGACGACCTTGGCGACGCGCGGGTGTCCGACCAGCGCGGTACCGGTGACGGGCCCTTCGCCCGGCAGTACCTGGAAGAGCCCTTCGGGCAGTCCGGCCTCCAGCGCCAGTTCGGCCAGCCGCAGCGCGGTCAGCGGCGTGGTCTCGGCCGGTTTGAGAAGGACGGCGTTCCCGGCGGCGAGCGCGGGCGCGGTTCCCCAGGCGGCGATCGGCATGGGGAAGTTCCACGGGGCGATGACGGCGACCACGCCCAGCGGCTCGGCGAAGGTGAGGTTGACACCCCCGGCGACGGGAATCTGCCGGCCGGTCAGCCTCTCGACGCCGCCTGCGGAGTAGTCGAGCAGGTCGCGGACGTTGCCCGCCTCCCAGCAGGCGTTGCCCAGCGGGTGCCCGGCCTCGCGGGTCTCCAGGACGGCCAGTTCCTCGATGTGCCCGTCGACGGTGGAGGCGAAGCGGCGCAGCGCTTTGGCCCGGTCGGCCGGTGCCAGCGCCGCCCAGGTGCGCTGCGCCGCCTCCGCGCGGGTGACGGCGGCGTCCACCTGCTGCGGGGTGGTGGCGGGGACGGTCGTGATCAGTTCTTCGGTCGCCGGATTGATGATCTCCAGCTGCTCGGCCGGTGGCGGCCCGGTGCGGGCTTGGGCGGTTTCGTGCTGCACTGCGGTCGGTCCCTCACATCCGTTCGAAGGAGCGGTAGCGCTCCCAGTCCGTCACGGCCGTGTCGTAGGCCTGCTGTTCGACGCGGGCCATGTTCGCGTAGTGGTCCACCACCTCGCTGCCGAAGGCCTCCCGGGCCAGGTCGCTGTCCCGCCACAGCAGCGCGGCCTCGCGCAGGGTGGCGGGGACGTGCGCCGCGTCGCCCGCGTAGGCGTTGCCCGTGCAGGCTTCGGGGAGCTCCAGCGCGTTGTCGATGCCGTGCAGTCCGGCCGCGATCATTCCGGCGACGGCGAGGTAGGGGTTGACGTCGCCGCCCGGGACGCGGTTCTCCAGCCTGTGCCCGCTCCCGTGGCCGACGACGCGGAGGGCGCAGGTGCGGTTGTCGGGTCCCCAGGCGACGGCGGTGGGGGCGAAGGAGCCGGGCTGGAAGCGCTTGTAGGAGTTGATGTTCGGCGCGTACAGGAGGGTGAACTCGCGCAGGGCGGCGAGCTGTCCCGCGAGGAAGTGCCGCATCAGGGGCGACATGCCGGCTTCGCCCGCGTCGTCGGCGAGGACGGTCGCGCCGCTCTCGTCGCGCAGCGAGAGGTGGATGTGGCAGGAGTTGCCCTCGCGCTCGTCGTACTTGGCCATGAAGGTGAGGGCTTGGCCCTCCTGCGCCGCGATCTCTTTGGCGCCCGTCTTGTAGACGACGTGCTGGTCGCAGGTGGTCAGCGCGTCGGCGTAGCGGAAGGCGATCTCGTGCTGGCCCAGGTTGCACTCGCCCTTGGCGGACTCGACGACCATGCCGGCCGCGGCCATCTCGTTCCTTATCCTGCGCAGCAGGGGCTCGACGCGTCCGGTGCCGAGGACGGAGTAGTCGACGTTGTACTGGTTGGCGGGGGTCAGGCCGCGGTAGCCGCTGTCCCAGGCCTGCTCGTAGGTGTCGCGGAAGACCATGAACTCCAGCTCGGTGCCGGCGTACGCGCTCCAGCCGCGCTCGGCGAGCCGGTCGAGCTGGGCTTTGAGGATCTGCCGGGGCGAGGCGACGACGGGCGAGCCGTCGTGCCAGGCGAGGTCGGCGATCAGCAGCGCGGTGCCCGGGTTCCAGGGGACGCGGCGCAGGGTGGCGGTGTCACCGTGCATGGCGAAGTCGCCGTAGCCGCGCTCCCAGGAGGCCATGGCGTAGCCGTCCACGGTGTTGAGGTCCACGTCGACGGCGAGCAGGTAGTTGCAGCCCTCGCTGCCGCCGTCGAGGACGTGCTGGAGGAAGTAGGGGGCGGCGAACCGCTTGCCCGCCAGGCGGCCCTGCATGTCGGTGAAGGCCAGGACGACGGTGTCGATCTCGCCCGCTTCGACGCGTTTCCTCAGCTCGTCGACGGCGAGAGGTGGTGGGCGGTCTGCCACGAGTGGCCTCCTGTCGGGTCAGCGGAAGCCATAAGGTAGTCATGGAAACCATTGAAACGGAAGAGGTTCCCATGCGTTCCACACCGCGGGCCGACAGGCTGGCCACGGTGCTGCGCACGGTGCGCGCGGGCAACGGGTTCGAGGAAGCGCTGGAACAGATACTCCAGATCGTCCGGCTCGGCCTGGTCGCGGAGGGCGAACGGCTGCCCGCCGAACGGGAGCTCGCGGAGCGTCTGGGCATCAGCCGGGTCACCCTGCGCGAGGTGCTCAGGGTGCTGGCCGAACAGGGCGTCGTGGTCAGCAGGCGCGGCCGGTACGGCGGCACCTTCGTCCTCCCCCGCCCGTCGCCCGCCGGCGGCGCGGCGGCGCCGGAGCGGGTGCGCGGCGGACACGCCCCCGACCTGGAGGACACGCTCGCCTTCCGCGAGGTTCTGGAGGCGGGCGCGGCCGAACTGTGCGCCGCGCGCGGCCTGTCCGACCCCGAGGCCGCACGGCTGCGCGAGGCGCTGGACGCCACCCGCGAGGCGGCGCTCACCGACTACCGCAGGCACGACACGCTGCTGCACCTGACGCTGGTGGAGCTGGCGGGATCGCCGTCCCTGACCGTGCAGTACGCCGCGGTCCGCGCCTCGCTCAACGACCTGTTGGGCCGCATTCCGCTGCTCGTACGGAACCTGGAGCACGCCCAGCAGCAGCACGACGGGCTGGTGGCCGCCGTGCTGGAGGGGGACGGCGAGGGCGCACGGGCGATCGCGCGTGAGCACTGCGCGGGGACGGCGTCCCTGCTGCGGGGCTTTCTGGCGTGAGGCGGGGCGCGCACCGTGTCCCGTACGCCCCGGAAGGCCGCCCGCGGGCGCGGCTTGTTGCCGCACAAGGGTTGCGCTGGGCTGCCCACGCGCACAAAGGTGTGCCAGCACACCATTGGCTGACGGCGGGAGTGTGGCACATGACCGAACAGTCCGCGTCCTGGTCCGACCCCGTGCGGGACGGCGACCCGGCCCCACCCGCCGCGACACCGCGCCCCGGCACGGGCGCCGAGCCGCCGCGCCCCGACCCGGACGCCGCGTACCTGGAGCGCCGCACCCTGCGGCGCGGCAGCGCGGGCCCGCTGCTGCTGACCGGACTCGGCGTCGCCTACGTCGTCTCGGGAGACTACTCGGGATGGAACGCGGGCCTGGCCGAGGGCGGCTTCGGCGGGCTGGCCCTCGCGGCCGTCCTCATGGGCCTCATGTACACCTGCATGGTCTTCGCACTGGCGGAACTGTCCGCCATCCTGCCCACCGCGGGCGGCGGTTACGGCTTCGCCCGCCGCGCCCTCGGCCCCTGGGGCGGCTTCCTGACGGGCACCGCCATCCTGATCGAGTACGTGCTCGCACCGGCCGCCATCGTCTGCTTCATCGGTGACTACGTCGCCTCGCTCGGCCTGTTCGGCCTGGAGTCCGGCTGGCCCGTGTACCTGGCCTGCTTTGTCCTGTTCATCGGCGTCCACCTGTGGGGCGTCGGCGAGGCGCTGCGCTTCTCCCTCGTCGTCACCGCGATCGCCGTCGCCGCGCTGCTGGTGTTCGTCTTCGGCGCCCTCACCGACTTCCACACCAGCGGCCTCGACGACATCCCCGTGGACCACGGCGCGGCGGGCGCGAATTCCTGGCTGCCGTTCGGGCTGCTGGGCATCTGGGCGGCGTTCCCCTTCGGCATGTGGTTCTTCCTCGGGGTCGAGGGCGTGCCGCTGGCCGCCGAGGAGACCCGCGACCCGGCGCGTACGCTGCCCAAGGCGATGGCCGCCTCGATGGGCGTCCTGCTGCTGCTCGCGCTGCTCACCTTCGTCGCCGCCACCGGAGCACGCGGCTCGGCCGCCCTCCAGGACGTCGGCAACCCGCTGGTCGAGGCCCTGGAGCCGGGCGGCGAGGCCACCGCGCTCTCCCGCGTCGTCAACTACGCGGGCCTGGCGGGACTGGTGGCGTCCTTCTTCTCCCTCATCTTCGCCGGATCCCGCCAGCTGTTCGCCCTCTCCCGCGCCGGCTACCTGCCCCGCTTCCTCTCCCTCACCAGCCGCCGCAAGGCCCCCTACCTGGGCCTGCTGCTCCCCGGCGCCCTCGGCTTCGCGCTGGCCGCAGGCAGCGGTGACGGAGCCACGATGCTGAACGTCGCCGTCTTCGGTGCCACCATCTCCTACGCCCTGATGTCCCTCTCCCACATCGTGCTGCGCAGGCGCGAACCCCACCTGGCGCGCCCCTACCGCACCCCGGGCGGCGTCCTCACCTCCTCGGTCGCCTTCGTCCTCGCGCTCGCCGCCCTGGTCGCCACCTTCCTGGTCGACAAACAGGCCGCGCTCATCGCCCTGCTGGTCTACGCGGTGGCCCTCGCCTACTTCGCCTTCTACTCCCGCCACCGGCTGGTGGCGGCGGCCCCGGAAGAGGAGTTCGCCGCGCTGGCGAAGGCGGAGGAAGAGCTGCGGGACTGAGCACGCTCGGCCGCGTACCCTCCCCTTTGTTCCGCGACCCGCACCCTGGAGCAACCGTGACACCGCCCCTCATCGGCATCACCACCTACCTGGAGCCCTCGGCCCGCTGGGGCGTCTGGCACCTGCCGGCAGCCCTCCTGCCGGCGGCGTACCACCGCATGGCCCAGCGCGCCGGCGCCCGCGCCCTTCTCCTCCCGCCCGACGAGGACCCCGCCGCGGTGGCCGACCTGGTCTCCCGCCTCGACGGGCTCGTCACCGCCGGCGGCCCCGACGTGGACCCGGCCCGCTACCGCGCCGAACGGGACCCGCGCACGGGACCGCCCTACCCCGAAAGGGACGCCTGGGAGCTGGCCCTCACCCGTGAGGCGTTGGCCCGAGGCGTGCCGCTGCTCGCGATCTGCCGTGGCATGCAACTGCTGAACGTCGCCCTGGGCGGCACGCTCGTCCAGCACATGCCGACCGCTGAGGCCCACCGCGGCGCCCCGGGGGTCTTCGGCACGCACGAGGTCAGGCCCGTCCCGGGCACGCTGCTGGCCAAGGTGCTGGACGAGGAGGACACCGTGTCGGTGCCCACCTACCACCACCAGGCGGTGGACACGCTCGGCGAGGGGCTCGTGCCCAGCGCGCACGCCACCGGCGACCACACCGTCGAGGCCGTCGAGCTGCCGGACGCCGACGGCTTCGTGCTCGGCCTCCAGTGGCACCCGGAGGCGGGCGAGGACCTGCGCGTGATGGCTGCCCTGGTGACGGCGGCTCAGGCGCAACGGGTCAGCGGGGGGCGCTGACGCGCGGTCAGCGGGGGCGCGGCGGCCGGTTCGCCGCGTACGCGGAACGGCCGCTCAGCGCAGCGCGGCCGACAGCGCGGCGCCGAGGACGTCCGGTGCCTCTACCAACGAGGGCCCGTACCAGGTGAGGTGGCGTCCGCTGACGAGCGCGGCGGGCGTGCCGGTGAAGGCTTCAGGGCCGTCGTCGGCCGTGAACCTGTAGGGCTCGTCGGGCAGGACGACCACGTCGGCGCGGCCCGGTTCCGCCAGCTCGGTTATCGGGACGCGCGGGTAGCGCTCGGCGTGTGCGGCATAGACGTTGCGCACGCCCAGGTGCGCCAGCAGGGCACCGGCGAAGGTGTCCCGGCCCAGCACCATCCACGGCCGCCGCCAGACGGGGACGACGGCGCGCACGTCCAGGCGGGCGCGGGCCTGTGCCCACGCGCGCTGTGCCGCCTCCAGCCAGTCGGGGCGCGGCAGGCCGCAGCCCTCGGTCAGGACCCGGTGCAGCTCGGCGAAGCCCTGCTCCAGCGAGCGCACCTCGGTCACCATCACCCGCAGCCCGGCCTCCCGGAGGGCGCGCAGGTCCTCGGGGCGGTTCTCCTCCTCGTTCGCGAGCACCAGGTCGGGAGCCAGCGCGACGACGGCCGGCACGTCCGGGTTCTTGGTGCCGCGCACCCTGGTGACGTCGAGGCCGCCCGGGTGCGTGCACCAGTCCGTCGCGCCGAGAAGGAGTCCGGGCGCGGTGGCGGCCACCGCCTCGGTGAGGGAGGGAACGAGCGACACGACCGACCGGCACGTCATGGCCCCCACCCTACGCGGGCAATACGCAGGGAAGGTGACGGCCTGACAGTTCTGTTTCGTTATGGGCGGAAAAGGTACTCATGGGGTCATGGTCAGCATCGGATACTTTCTCTCCTGCGAGGAATTCGGGCCCAAAGAGCTGGTCCGTCAGGCACAGATGGCCGAAGAAGCCGGATTCCAGCGGCTGTGGATCTCCGATCACTTCCACCCCTGGATGGACGCCCAGGGCCAGAGCCCCTTCGTCTGGTCCGTCATCGGAGCGCTCTCCCAGGCCACCTCGCTGCCGGTGGGCACCGCGGTCACCTGCCCCACCTTCCGGATGCACCCGGCCATCGTCGCCCACGCGGCGGCGACCGCCGCCGTGCAGCTGGAGGGCCGCTTCACCCTGGGCGTCGGATCCGGCGAGGCGCTCAACGAACACATCCTCGGACAGCACTGGCCGCCACCGGGCGAACGGCTGGCCCGCCTGGAGGAGGCCGTCGGAATCATCCGCAGGCTGCACACCGGCAAGCGCACCACCCACCACGGCACCTACTACCGCGTCGACGACGCCCGCCTCTACACGGTGCCCGAGCGGCCCGTGCCGATCTCCGTGTCCGCGTTCGGCCCCAAGGCCGTCGAGCTGGCCGCACGCATCGGCGACGCCTTCTGCACCGCCTCCCCCGACCGCGAACTGGTCGGCCGCTACCGCGACGCGGGCGGCGGGGACCGCATCGTGCAGGGCGGCATGAAGGTGTGCTGGGCGCCCGACGAGGAGGACGGACTGGAGCAGGCCCACCGGCTCTGGGCCAACGAACTGCTGCCGGGGCAGGTGCCCTCCACCCTGACCCGCCAGAAGGACTTCACAGCCGCCGCCTCGCTGGTGTCCCGGGAGGCGGTGGCCGCCCAGATGGTGTGCGGGCCCGACGCCGAACGGCATCGGGCCCGGGTGCGCCGCTACGTCGACGCCGGGTTCGACGAGGTGTACGTGCAGCAGATCGGCTCCCGCCACGAGGAGTTCTTCCGCGCCTACGCGGACGAGGTACTGCCCGCCTTCCACGGCGCCTGAGCCCCGCGACGCGGGACGGCCCCGCGCCTCGTGCTCTCACACGCGGTGCGGGGCCGTCCCGGCAGTGCTCGGATCAGGCTGCGGCGCAGGTCACTTGACCGGGGCCAGCTTGTCCTCCAGGCCCGGGTGGGAGTCCAGCCACTTGCGCGCGGACTCCTTCTCCTTGCCCTTGCCGCCGCTTTGGATCGCGGCCTCGAGGGAGCCGAGGTCCTCCTCGGACATGTGGAAGTCCTTCAGCCAGCCGTACAGCTCGGGGAAGTCCTTCTTGAAGTCCTTCTTGGCGGTGACGTGGATGTGGTCGCCCTTGCCCCAGGAGCCCTTGGGGTCGTCGAGCTTCTTCATCGGGTACTTGCTGTAGACCCAGTGCGGGGACCAGGTGGTCGCCACGACCGGCTTCTTCTGCTTCACCGAACGGTCGACCTCGGAGAGCATCGAGGAGGTGCTGGAGGAGACGACCTTGTACTCCTTGTCCAGACCGTAGTCCTTGAGCACCTTCTTGAGGATCTTCATCTCGCCCGCGCTGGACTCGATGCCGGTGATCTTCCCGCCGAACATGTCGCTCTTGCCCTTGAGGTCGGCCAGGGAGTCGACGCCCTTGACGTACTTGGGCACGGACAGCTCCAGCGAGGTCGGCCCGTACCAGGAGCCGACATCGGTCAGTCTGTCCTTGTACTTGCGCCAGTACTGCTCGTGGGTGGTGGGCAGCCAGGCGTCCGTCTGGAAGTCCATCTCGCCCTGGGCCATGGCCGTGTAGAGCGGGCCCGGGTCGAGCTGCTTGACGTTCGGCTTGTAGCCGCGGTCCTCCAGGATGTTCTGCCACAGGTAGGTCGTCGCGATGGCCTCATCCCAGGGGAAGTAGCCCATGTTCACGGCCTTGCCCGCGCCCTTGCCCTCCTTCTTCTCACCGCCGGGCACCGGCGCCATCTTGTTGACGAAGCCCGGGTGCTCCTTCAGCCAGTCCTTGACGGCCTTCTGCTCCTGGCCCTTGGCCGCGCCCTGGATCTTGTCCTCCAGGGAGGTGAGCTGCTTCTCCTTGAGGTGGAAGTTCTTCAGCCAGCTCGCGACGATCGGGTTGTCCTTCGCGAAGCCCTTGCGGCCGACGTTGTAGAGCTTCTCGCCCTTGCCGAAGGAGCCCTTGGGGTCGTCCAGCTTGGTCAGGTCGTAGGCGTTGTAGGCCCAGTGCGGGGACCACAGCGTCACGACGACCGGCTCCTTCTTCTGGATGGAGCGCTTGAGCTCGGAGAGCATCGAGGAGGTGCTGGAGGAGACGACCTTGTACTCGCCCTCCAGGCCGTAGTCCTTGAGGACCTTCTCCTTGAGGATCTTCATCTCACCGGCGCTGGACTCGATGCCGATGATCTTGCCGTCGAACTTCTTGCCCTTCCCCTTGAGGTCCTCCAGGGACTCGACGCCCTTGACGTAGGAGGGGACGGTCAGCTCCAGCGAGGTGGGGCCGTACCAGGAGCCGAGCTTCTCCATCTTGGAGCCGTACTTGTCCCAGTACTGCTGGTGCGTGGTGGGCAGCCAGGCGTCCGTCTGGAAGTCCGTCTCGCCCTGGGCGATCGAGGTGTAGAGCGGCCCGGCGTCCAGCTGCTTGAGGTTCGGCTTGAAGCCGCGCTGCTCCAGCACCTCCTTCCACAGGTAGGAGGTGGCGATGCCCTCGTCCCAGGGGATGTAGCCCATGTTGAGCTGCTTGCCCTTGCCGACGTTCGTGCTGCCGGAGGCCTGGTCCTTCGAGCCGGAGTCGGCGAAGTTCATGCCGCCGGCGACCAGCGCGAGGACGACGATGCCGCACAGCGCGACGGCGGTGCCCGGCTGGTAGCGGGCGAAGCGCATCCGGCCCATCATGGCCGTCGCCTTGGCGGCGGCCCGGCGGCCCAGCGGCGAGACCCGCACGTTGAGGGCGCCGGTCATCCGGTCCAGGTACATGGCCAGGATGACGACGGCGACACCGGACTCGACACCGAGACCGATCTGGACCTGGGTGACGGCGGCGTAGACCCGCTCGCCCAGACCGGGCGCACCGGCCATACCGGCGATGACCACCATGGACAGCGCGAGCATGATGACCTGGTTGACACCGGCCATGATCGTCGGCAGCGCCAGCGGGAACTGCACCCGCGTGAGCGTGTGCTTGGGGCTGGTGCCGAACGCCTCGGCGGCCTCCACCAGCTCCCCGTCGACCTGGCGGATGCCCAGTTCGGTCATGCGGACGCCGGGCGGCATGGAGAAGATGATCGTCGCCAGCAGACCCGGAGTCGTACCGACGGAGAAGAACATCACGCCGGGGATGAGGTAGACGAAGGCCGGCATCGTCTGCATCACGTCGAGCACCGGGCGCACCGCGGCGCTGACGGCCTTCTTGCGTGCCGCCCAGATACCCAGCGGCACCGCGATCACGATGGTGATGACGGCGGCGGCCAGGACGAGCGAGAGCGTCTGCATCGCCTCCTCCCACAACTGGAAGGTGTCGATGAGCACGAAGCCGACGAAGGCGATGACGCCGGCGGCCAGTCCGCGCAGCCAGAACGCGATGACGGCGAAGATACCGGCCAGCAGCAGCGGCTCGCCGCCGCCCAGGACGGCGTTGATCCCGTCGTACAGCCCGGTCAGGACCGTGTTGATGAAGTCGAAGAGCCAGCCGAGGTGCGTCTGCAGCCAGTCGACGGCGTCCTCGACCCAGTTGCCGGGGTGGAACTCAGGCACGTGCTCTCACCCCGGTGTCCTCGGTCGTCTTCTCCGCCGCGACACCGGCGGCGGGCACCGCCGCGCTCGCGTCCACGCGGGGTTCCTCGGCGAGGGCGGCCAGCAGCCGCTCCCGGTCGATGACGCCGACCGGAGTGCCCGAGGCGTCGGTGACGATCATCGCGTCCTCGCTGGTGGAGAACGGGTCGAACAGCTCGGCGAGCGGGGTCTCGGTGGTGACCGTCGACGCCTTGCCGAGTCCGCGGCCCTGTGCCGCGGCGGCGTCCGTCTTGCTCTCCTCCATGATCGAGCCCGCGGTCAGCACCCGCGAGCGGTCGACGTCCTGGATGAAGGAGGCGACGTAGTCGGTGGCCGGGCGGACCAGGATGTCCTCGGCGGTGCCGATCTGGACGATGCGTCCGTCGCGCATGACGGCGATGCGGTCGCCCAGGCGCATGGCCTCGTTCAGGTCGTGGGTGATGAAGACGATGGTCTTCTTCAGCGTCTTCTGCAGCTGGAGGAGCTGGTCCTGCATGTCACGGCGGATCAGCGGGTCCAGGGCGCTGAACGACTCGTCCATCAGGAGCAGGTCCGCGTCGGTGGCCAGCGCGCGGGCGAGGCCGACGCGCTGCTGCATACCGCCGGACAGTTCGTCGGGCCAGGACGTCTCCCAGCCCTTGAGCCCGGCCAGTTCCAGTGCCTCGGTGGCGCGCTTGTCGCGCTCCTCGCGCGGGACGCCCTGTACCTCGAGGCCGTAGGCGGCATTCTCCAGCACGCTGCGGTGGGGGAAGAGCGCGAAGTGCTGGAACACCATGCTGATCTTGTGGGCTCGTACCTGGCGCAGCTCGCGCGCCGGGAGCGCCGTCAGGTCCTCGCCGTCGAACAGGACCCGCCCCGCCGTGGGCTCGAGGAGGCCGTTGAGCATCCGCAGCAGCGTGGACTTACCGGAGCCCGACAGCCCCATGACCACGAATATCTGCCCTTCTTCGACCTCGAAGGAGGAGTCGATCACGGCGGCGGTCGTGCCCTGGGCACGCAGTTCTTCGCGGTCCGTGCCGGCTTCCAGCCGGGCTACTGCCTGGTCCGCTCTCCTCCCGAACACTTTGTACAGGTGTTCGGCTCTCAGCCTGGACACATTCACCTTCTTGTCTTGACAACAGGTACCGGCACACCCCCACGCTTCGGTTCGAGCGGTGTAAATCGCTGCAAACGGTGCATACCGGAAAGATGCACTCTACACGAAGGCCTTGCCAGGGTGCTCCTGCTCGAAACTTCAACTTCCAAACCGGTAGTGACGCGCTTCATACCGGCAAAAATGGACGCACCGCCTCCGCCGGCACCCCCGCCCATCCCCGCGGTACCGGTCCGCGCCGCGCACGCGCTGTCGGCGCCATGCGGCATCATCGGGCCGTGACCATCACTCCGGCGAACACAGCAAACGCACCGAAGACCCCGGACGGGCCGGGCGGCCCCCGGCTGATGCTCCTGGACACCGCCTCGCTCTACTTCCGCGCCTACTTCGGCGTCCCCGACAGCGTCCGCGCCCCGGACGGCACCCCCGTCAACGCCGTGCGCGGGCTGCTCGACTTCATCGCCCGGCTCGTCCACGACCACCGGCCCGACGCGCTGGTGGCCTGCATGGACGCCGACTGGCGCCCCCAGTGGCGGGTCGAGTTGATCCCCTCCTACAAGGCCCACCGCGTCGCCGAAGAGGTCGAGGGCGGCCCGGACGAGGAAGAGACACCCGACACCCTGGGCCCCCAGGTGCCGGTGATCGAACAGGTACTGGACGCCGTGGGGATCGCCCGCCTCGGCGCCGCGGGGTACGAGGCCGACGACGTCATCGGCACGCTGGCGACCCGGGCCGCCGGCCCCGTCGACATCGTCACCGGCGACCGCGACCTCTTCCAGCTCGTCGACGACGCGCGCGCGGTCCGCGTGCTCTACCCCGTCAAGGGCGTCGGCAGCCTCGACGTCTACGACGGTGCCGCGCTGGCCACGAAGTACGGGGTCGACGGCGCCGGCTACGCGGATCTGGCGGTACTGCGCGGCGACCCCAGCGACGGCCTGCCCGGCGTGCGCGGCATCGGTGAGAAGACCGCGTCGAAACTGCTCGACCAGTACGGCGACCTGGACGGCATCCGCGCCGCCGCCGCCGACCCGGTCTCCCGGCTGACCCCCGCACAGCGCACCAAGCTCAAGGAGGCCGCCGCCTACCTGGACGTCGCACCCGCCGTGGTGCGGGTCGCCCGGGACGTGGAGCTCCCCGACACCGACCTGACGCTGCCGCGCACCCCGCGCGACCAGGCCGGGCTCGCGGAGCTGGCCGAGCGGTGGGGGCTCGGCGGATCGCTGCAACGGCTGCTGACCACGCTCGCGGGCTGACCCCGCCGCCGTGGGCCCTCGCGGCCTGATCTGCCGCCGCGGGCCGATGATCACGCGGGCACACGTCTGTTAAGTTAGGCATACCTAAGTTACGGTCTCTCCGTCGCGCCCTCTTCCCGTGCCCGCATCCGTCCATGGAGGCCCCCGTGCCAGACCGCCAGGCCCGTCCAGCCCGCCCGGCCCGCCGGAAGCCGCAGCTCCACCACGCCCGCGTCGTCCGCACCGAACAGCTGACCCCGCACATGGTGCGGGTCGTCCTCAGCGGCGACGGCCTGGCGGACTTCCCCGCGGGCGAGCACACCGACCACTACGTCAAACTGCTCTTCCCCGTCCCCGGGGCCGACTACCCGCAGCCGTTCGACATCGAGCGCATCCGCGCCGAACTGCCGCGCGACCAGTGGCCCGCCATGCGCACCTACACCGTGCGCACCTGGGACCCGGCCGTCCGCGAGCTGACGATCGACTTCGTCGTCCACGGAGACGAGGGCCTGGCGGGGCCCTGGGCACTGTCCGCCACCGCCGGCGACGAGGTCTACTTCCTCGGCCCCGGCGGCGCCTACTCCCCCAGCTCCGACGCGGACTGGCACCTGCTCGTCGGCGACGAGAGCGCACTGCCCGCCATCGCCGCCTCACTCGCCCGGGTACCCGAGGGAGCACCCGTCCGGGCGTTCATCGAGGTCGCCGGGCCGGAGGAGGAACAGCCGCTGCCCGCGCCGCCCGGCGCCGAGATCGTCTGGCTGCACCGGGGCACGGCGCCGGTGGGCGAGCGCCTCGTCGCCGCCGTACGGGAGCTGGACTTCCCCGAGGGGCGCGTGCTCGCCTTCGTCCACGGCGAGGCCGGCTTCGTCAAGGAGCTCCGCGGCCACCTGCGCCTCGAGCGCGGCATCGCCAGGGAGCAGCTGTCCATCTCCGGATACTGGCGCCTCGGCGCGGACGAGGACGGCTGGCAGGCCTCCAAGCGCGAGTGGAACGCCCAAGTAGAGGCGGAACAGGAGGGCCAGCCCTCCGCCGCGTGACCGTCGGAGCCGGGGGCGCTCCGACGGATCGGTGCTCCGGGCCGTGGGTTCGGGTCCGGGGCCGTGGGCCCGGTTGGCGACCGCTGGTCGCTGGCCGCTGGCTGCGGCGAGCCGCGCGTCAGCGGCGTTGCCGCCGGGGCTCCCGCGGAGCTTGCTGCGGTAAGGGGTGCCGCTGCTCGTCGTGTGCGGTCCGCGGGTGGGTCGTGGCTTGTGGGGGCACCTCCCGGCCGGAGGCTGGGGGAGCCGTTCCCCGCGCCCCTTCGGGGGCGCGGCCTTCGGGGCGCGGCCCGCCCGATACAACACGGGCGGGCACGATCCGAGTGAGAGGCCCCAAGGGCCGGGCGTTCAGCCCACGCTGGAGTACGCCACGACGCCCCGCAGCATGCCGTCGATCGCCTTGCGGGCGTTCTTGGCCACCGTGCCCGACGCGGGCGCCGCCGCGGCCAGTTGCCCCAGGACGTCGATGACCTGCTTGCACCAGCGCACGAAGTCGCCCGCGGGCATGTCGGCCTCGCGCAGCACCTCATCCAGCCCCTGGCCCTCCGCCCAGCGATAGGCGGCCCAGGCGAAACCGAGGTCCGGTTCGCGCTGGCCCACACCCTCGGCGGCGCTGAGGCGATGGTCCTCCTCCAGCGCGTCCAGCCGCCCCCAGATACGCACCATCTCGCCCAGCGCGGCGCGGGCCCGGCCGCCGGGCATCTTGGGCGGCAGCGCGTCGTCCCCGTTGCGCGCCTCGAAGACCAGAGCGGACACGCAGGCGGCCAGCTCCGCGGGCGGCAGCCCCTCCCACACGCCCTCGCGCAGGCACTCGGAAGCCAGCAGGTCCAGCTCGCCGTAGAGCCGCGCCAGCACCCGCCCGTCGTCGGTGACGTGGTCGCCCGTCAGGTAGCCGAGCTCGGAGAGCAGGGAGTAGACCCGGTCGAAGGTGCGCGCGATGGTGTTCGTGCGCCCCTCGATGCGCCGCTCCAGCTGGCGGGTGTCGCGCCGGAGCCGCTGGTAGCGCTCGGCCCAGCGGGCGTGGTCCTCACGCTCGTCGCAGCCGTGGCAGGGGTGCTGGCGGATCGCCTTGCGCAGCCGCTCGATCTCGGGATCGTCGGCGGCGGCCGAACGCTGCTTGCGGTGCCGCTCCGGCACGTGGTGGCCCGCCTTCGTGCGCAGCGCCGAGGCCAGATCGCGCCGCGACTGTGGGCTGCGCGCGTTGAACGACTTGGGGATGCGCATCCGGTCCAGCGGCTCGACGGGGACCGGGAAGTCGATCGGCCCCAGCCGTTTGACCTGCCGCTGCGCGGTCAGCACCAGCGGGCGCGGCCCCTCGTTGCCCGCACCGCCGTCGTACCCCCTGCGGTGCCCGGAGCCGCGGCCACCGCCCACCCCCGGGTCCAGCACGAGGGCGAGCCCCGCGAACTTGCCGGTGGGCACGTGGATGACGTCACCCGGCTTGAGCCGCTCCAGCGCGGTCGCGGCCTGCGCGCGGCGCTGGTTGGCGCCCTGCTTGGCCAGCTCCGTCTCACGGTCCTTGAGCTGCCGGCGCAGCCCCGCGTACTCCTCGAAGTCCCCCAGGTGGCAGGTCATGGAGGCGCGGTAGCCCGCCAGGCCCTCCTCGTTCTTCTGCACCTGGCGGGAGATGCCGACGACGGAGCGGTCGGCCTGGAACTGCGCGAACGACGTCTCCAGCAGCTCACGCGAGCGGTGCCTGCCGAACTGCGAGACGAGGTTGACCGCCATGTTGTACGACGGCTTGAAGGAGGACCGCAGCGGATACGTCCGCGCGCCGGCCAGGCCCGCGAGCGCGCCCGGATCCATGCCGCGCTGCCACAGCACCACGGCGTGGCCCTCGATGTCGATGCCGCGCCGGCCCGCGCGCCCGGTCAGCTGGGTGTACTCGCCCGGGGTGATGTCGGCGTGCTGCTCGCCATTCCACTTGACCAGCTTCTCCAGCACCACAGAGCGGGCGGGCATGTTGATGCCCAGCGCCAGCGTCTCGGTCGCGAAGACCGCCTTGACCAGCCCGCGCACGAACAGCTCCTCGACGACCTCCTTGAACGTCGGCAGCATGCCCGCGTGGTGCGCGGCGATGCCCCGCTCCAGGCCCTCCAGCCACTCGAAGTAGCCCAGGACGTGCAGGTCCTTGTCGGGGATGTCCTTGGTGCGCTCCTCGACGAGCTCGCGGACCTTCGCGCGTGCCGCGTTGTCGTTCAGCCGCAGCCCGGAGTACAGGCACTGCTGGACAGCGGCCTCGCAGCCCGCGCGGCTGAAGATGAAGGTGATGGCTGGAAGCAGCCCCTCCGCGTCCAGCCGGTCGATGACCTCGGGGCGGCTCGGTGTCCAGATCCTGGCGCGCTGGCGGCGCTCCCGCTCCCGGTCGGCCTCCCGCTGGGGCCGTCCCCTGCGGCGGTCGCGGGGCAGGCGGCTGTTCTCCATCCGGGCCATGCGCACCAGGTCCGGGTTGACCTCGCGCTTGTCCCGCGACTCCTCGAACAGGTCGTACATCCGCCGCCCGGCCAGCACGTGCTGCCACAGCGGCACCGGACGCTCCTCGGAGACGATCACCTGGGTGTCGCCGCGCACGGTGTCCAGCCAGTCACCGAACTCCTCCGCGTTGGAGACGGTCGCCGAGAGCGACACCAGGGTCACCGACGCCGGAAGGTGGATGATCACCTCTTCCCACACGGCGCCGCGGAAGCGGTCGGAGAGGTAGTGGACCTCGTCCATGACGACGTGGCCGAGCCCCAGCAGCGACTTGGAGCCCGCGTACAGCATGTTCCGCAGCACCTCGGTCGTCATCACGACGACCGGCGCCTCGGAGTTGACGCTGTTGTCACCGGTCAGCAGGCCGACCTTGTCGGAGCCGTACCGCTTGGCCAGGTCGTTGTACTTCTGGTTCGACAGCGCCTTGATGGGCGTCGTGTAGAAGCACTTGCGGCCCTGGGTGAGGGCCAGGTGGACGGCGAACTCGCCCACGATGGTCTTGCCTGAACCGGTCGGCGCGGCGACCAGCACTCCCTTTCCTGCTTCGAGGGCTTGGCACGCTTCTATCTGGAAGGGGTCCAGATCGAAGTCGTACATGTCACGGAAGGGGGCGAGAGCGGTGGCCTGCTCCGCGGCTCGCTCGCGCGCCGCCGCGTACCGCTCTGCTGGGGACAGATCCTCGGTCATCGTATGTACGAGCCTACCGGCCACCACCGACACAACTCACGATCTTTACCGGCCGATGGCACGTGGCCCCAGGCCCGGGCCGCGCGAACGGTGCCGGTCGGCGGCCGTGCGGCGCCGGTCACCGGCGGTCGGCAGCCGTATCGCACCGGTCACCGGCGGTCGGCAGCCGCTCAGGTGATGTCGTCGTAGCCGCCGCGGCGGGTTCCGTCGCCGTTGCCCGTGTCCCCGTCGGTGCCCGGTTCGGCCGCCGGGCGGGGCGCGGGCAGACCGTCGGAGGCGCCGACGGTCTCCGGGGCATGGTCGAGCGGGGCGGCCTCGTCGTCGTCGAGACCGGCGTAGGGGTTGTCGCGGTTGCGCCTGCGGTCGTTGAACAGGCAGATGCCGACCGCGCTGAAGTACAGCGCCACGATCGGTGCGGCGAGCGCGACCATCGTGAGCGGGTCACCCGTGGGGGTGGCGACGGCGGAGAAGACGGTGATCCCGATGACCATGCCGCGCCACCAGCCCAGGAGGCGCTTGCCGGTCAGCACGCCGCCGAAGTTCAGCAGGACGAGCAGCAGCGGCAGCTCGAAGGCCAGACCGAAGACGATCACCAGACGGGTGACGATGTTGAGGAAGTCGTCGAGCGGGATGAGGTTGCCCGCGCCCTCGGGGCTGAAGTCCAGCAGCGTCTCGGCGGCCTTCGGCAGGATCAGGTAGGCGAGGTAGGCCCCGGCCACGAACAGCGGCACACCGGCGCCCACGAAGGAGCGCGCGTACCGCTTCTCGTGCTTGTGCAGCCCGGGTGCGAGAAAGCCCCACAGCTGGTGGAGCCAGATCGGCGAGGCGACGACGACGCCCGCGGTCAGCGCCACCTTCAACATGATCGTGAAGGGCGCGATCAGGCCGTTGATGGTGATCTCGGCGCAGGTCTCGCCCTCCTTGGCGGCCTCTCCGAAACCCTTGCTGCAGCCGACCGACTCCCGCACCGGGTGCATCAGGAAGTCGGCGATCTGCTTGTAGTAGATCATCGCCACGACGGTGACGACGAGGATGGCCAGCACCGACTTCATGAGACGGTTGCGCAACTCCCGCAGGTGATCCGCGAGCGGCATGCGCCCCTCGGGGTCCTTCTGCTGTTTACCCTGCTTACGGGCAGACTTGAGCAACCCTGGTCCTCAGTCTCGAAGTGTCGGATACAGCGTTCTCCGCCGCCGCTCGGCCGGCACCGGGCGACGGACGGGGAAGGCGGTCAGCGCGTCTGGCCGCTCAGCCCTGCTTGGACTGTTCCGCGGGCTCGGAGACGGGGCGCGAGGTCGTCACGTCGCCCGGCGCCGCCTGGATGGTCTTCGCCGTCGACTGGCTCGCGTCGCCACGCTTGTCCGCGTCGCTGTCGGAGGAGGAGCCTTCCTTCTTCATCTGCTTGGCTTCGCTCTTGAGGATGCGGGCCGACTTGCCGAGCGAACGGGCCATGTCCGGGAGCTTCTTGGCGCCGAACAGCAGCAGGATGACAAGGAGAATCAGAACGATCTCCATGGGCTTCAAACCTGCGATCATGTGCCACTACCTTCTCGCCGGGCGGCGGGTTGCTGTACCTGCCGGATGAATCGGACTGGCTGCATCGTGCTGACGTGCCGGATCGATCGTAACCCTGCGGAGTGAACACCGGGCAATCCCTGTGCATCGACCCGATTGCGCGCTCCAGGCCGCATCGACGCGACATCAGGCAGCCTACCGCTCTTGTCCGCTCGCCTGGAGACCGCCTGTACGTCGGCGATGCCCCGGATGTCCCCTCCGGCTATGTTCCCTCCGGGTCCTGGGCGCCGCCCGTACCGCCTCCGCGGCCTCCGCGGCCTCCGCGGCCACCGCGCGCCGCCAGCGGCAGCGCCGCACGCTCCAGATTCTCCGCCGCTCGTGTGATCCGCTCCGAGCTGTCGCCGACGGCTCGCGAGAAGCGCCGCACCTCCAGTCCCACACGGACGGCGAGGACCCCGAGGACGGCGATCCCGCAGAACGCGAGCGCCAGGAAGAACATCGGCCAGAGCATGCCCGCCAGCTTAGGCCGTCACCGGTGGCCTGCCGAATCTCCGCTTCCGCCGCTCGGCAGCCGCCCTCCTCGGCGAGCCTGTACCTCCGCGGTGCCGGTGCCTCGGTGGGCCTGTATCTCCGCGGTGCCGGTGCCTCGGCGGGCCTGTACCTCCGCGGTGCCAGTGCCTCGGCGGGCCTGTACCTCCGCGGTGCCGGTGCCTCGGCGGGCCTGTACCTCCGCGGTGCCGGTGCCTCGCGGCGCGCCGGCCACGACGGCCTACGCGTCGTACGCGGCCAGCGCCTTCCTGGCGGCCTCCCGTGCACTGGCCGCCAGGTCCGCCGGGGCCGTGATGCGGCCGTCGCGTCCCAGCCTCAGGGCCAAGCGGCGCAGGGACGCGGGATCCGGGGTGCGCAGGGTGATGCGCAGACCTCCGTCGGGCAGTTCCTCGGCGCTGTCGTACGGGTAGTACTCGGCGACCCAGCGCCCGCCGGGACCCACCTCGACGACGACCTCCGGATCGGTGGCCGCGGGCTGCACCAGCCCGGCGCTCAGATCGCGGGGCTCTATCGGCGGCGGGTCGGCCCGCTCGTCGAGCAGCTTGATCTCGGCGACCCGGTCGAGCCGGAAGGTGCGGCGCGCCTCGGAGAGCCGGCACCAGGCCTCGACGTAGGTGTGGCCGACGGCGAAGAGGCGGATCGGGTCGACCTCGCGCTCGGTCAGCTCGTCCCTGGCCGGCGAGTAGTACCTGATCCACAGCCTGCGGCGCTCGGCGATGGCCCGGTCGACGTCGGCGAAGACGCCGCCCTCCGACTCAAAGGTGACCGACAGCCGGGCGCTGGCGCCCGCGCTCTCCCCCGCGGCCGTCTCCAGTTTGGCGGTGGCCCGCTGGAGCGCGTCCCGGTCGCTCTCGCGCAGCCCCGGCAGGGTGGCCACGGCGCGGGCCGCGACCAGCAGCGCGGTGGCCTCGTCCGCGGCCAGCCGCAGCGGCTGCGCTGTGTCGGCGCCCAGCGCGTCGGCGTTGCGCCACCAGATGCGCTCGCCGTCGGTGTCGATCTCCAGCAGGTCCCCGCCGCGGAAGCTGGTACCGCACATGGGCAGCACGTTCAGATCGGAGATCAGCTCGTCCCCACTGATCCCGAACGCCCGTGCGACCTCCTCGACCCGGGCCCCTGGGCGGTCCTTGAGGTAGGTGACCAGCGAGAGCATCCTGCGGGTCTGGTCGATCGCGTTCACGGCCATGCGGGCTCCTCCCCTCAGCCCTTGGCGACGGCGCGCAGCCGGTCGATGACGTCGGCACGCAGCTCGGCGGGGTCCAGCACGACGACGTCGGGGCCGAACTCCACCAGCCAGGCGTCCAGCCCGTGCCCGTACGGAATCTCCAACTCGTCCCACCCCTCGCCGAGTTCCCGGGTGGCGAGCGCACGGGCGCGCAGCGGGTAGCCCGCGCCCTCCCTCAGCTTGATGCGGGCGGTGGTGGTGGCGCCCTCGCCCGCCCAGCGCTCCACCGTCTCGCGCACCGTCACTTGATCGGGTACGGGCGCGGAGAAGGCACCGGTCCGGGAGCGGACAGGACCGGTGATCCGGGAGAGCCGAAAGACCCGCTCGTCCTGCCTGCCCCGGTCCCAGCCCGCGAGATACCAGTGCCCGCGCCAGCACTCCAGCGTCCAGGGCTCGACCTGGCGCCGTTCGGAGCGGGCGGCGTTGGACTTGCGGTAGTCGAACACGACAGGGCGGCGGTCGCGGCAGGCCAGCATGAGCGGCTCGAACGCGGCCTCCCGCGCGGGGATGTGGGGCTCCAGCGTGCCGAGCTGGCGCTCCCCGCCCTGCTCGGGAATGGCCCCCGGCGGCATACCGCCCGCGGCGTGCAGCTTCTGCAGGGCCCCACTGGCCGCAGCCGCGAGGCGGGCCTGCTGCCAGACGCGGGCGGCGAGCCCCAGCGCGGTGGCCTCGGCGGCGTCCAGGGCCAGCGGCGGGAGGCGGTTGCTGTCGCGGCGGGCGACATAGGCGGTCTCCCCGTCGAGGTTCTCGACGGTGTCGATGACCAGGCCCAGCTCCCGCAGGTCGTCCTTGTCCCGTTCGAACATGCGGCTGAAGGACTCCTGGGAGCCGGTGGCGCCCTCCCCGCCCGAGGCCGCGCCGGCCTCCCCCGAGCCGAAGGCCTCGACGTAGGCCTCGATGGAGGCCCGCAGCTCCCGTTTGGTGAGCGGGCGGCGGGCCCCCAGCAGGCACAGCGCCAGATTCATCAGCCGCTCGGCCTTGGCAATGGCCATGGGTTCCTCGTGCCCTCTCTCCTGCTTTTTCGGACCCTCGACCGTACCGTCGGCGCGGTCCGGGACAAAGCCGGGAGCCCCGCGGAATGCGGGACTCCCGGCTCGTGTGGTAGCGGCGGCCGTTTCCGGCCACCGCTTCCGGCTGTCAGACGGCGACGAGGTCGCAGACGAAGATCAGCGTCTCGCCCGGCTTGATCCGCCCGCCGCCCGCACCGCGCTCACCGTAGGCGAGGTGGGCGGGGATGGTCAGCCGGCGGCGACCGCCGACCTTCATGCCCTGGACACCCCTGTCCCAGCCCTCGATGACCTGCTTGGCGCCGAGCTGGAACTGCAGCGGCTTGCCGCGGTTCCAGCTGGCGTCGAACTCCTCACCCGAGGAGAAGGAGACGCCCACGTAGTGCACGGAGACGTTGTCGCCGGCCTTGGCCTCTGGTCCTTCGCCCTCCCACAGGTCCTGGATCTCCAGGTCGGCGGGCGGCTCGCCCTCGGGGAAGTCGACCTCGGGCTTGTCGATGCTCACGAAATTGCTCCTACGAACGAATCTGCGGGACAACCGCGCCAGTCTCCCACGGACGAGACCGCTTCGCGCAGACCGGCCGGACCCGTGCGAGCGGTCACCCCACCGAGCGGGCGGTCACTTCACGTCGAGGATGTCGACCGAGAAGACGACGCCGTCCTTGAACTGCTTGCGCTGCTCCTTGGGGAACTCGCTCTGCGGCACCGAGACCACCACGCGGCTGCCCGCCTTGGCGCCCTTGAGGCCCTTGCCCCAGCCGGGGATCTGCGCGACGGGGATCTCCTGCGGCGCACCGCCCTGCGCCCAGGTGTCGTCGAGCTGCTTGCCGCCCTTCCACGACTTGGCCGTGAAGTGGGTCAGGATGGTGCTCTTCTCATCGACGGACTTCTTGCCGTCCCCCTGGACGATGGTCTCGCTGACCAGCTCGTCCGGGGCCTCGTCCTTGCCCTTGGGCATCTCGATCGACGGCGCCTTGTTCTTGTCGACCTTCGTGCTGACCTTGGGCAGCTGCGAGTTCTGCGGCTTGTCCACGGGCTTGCCGTCGATCTTGCTGGGCGCGATCTTCTCCAGGTCCACGACGAAGACGAGCGTGGAGTTGCCGGGGATCGTGGGCGGCTGGCCCTTCTCGCCGTACCCCTTGTCCGGCGGGGCGACGATCTCGACCCGGCTGCCGATCTTCTTACCGACGAGCGCCTCGTCCCAGCCCTTGATGACCTTCCCCGTGCCGATCTGGAAGGTGGCGGGGGCCTTGCGCTTCCAACTGCTGTCGAACTCCTTGCCGTTCCACAGCTGGCCCACGTAGTGCGCGCTGACCGCGTCGCCCTTGCGGACCTTCTGCCCGTCGCCGCTCTTGAGCACCTTCGTCCTCAGCTCGGAGGGCGGGTCGCCGTCCCCCTTGTCGATCTTGGGTTTCTTGCCCCACGACCCGCTGACGGCCGGTGGCTTGGGGTCGGACCCGCCGTCGTCCGAGCAGGCCGCAACCGAGACGGCAAGCAGCGGTACGGCCATGAGCGCGGCGACGCGGCGCGTGCCCTTCCTGGAAAGGGCCCGGGAGGCTCGGGGGGTACGGGGGTTCGAGCCCCCGGGAAAATGCAACATGTATTCCACTCGCGGGTTCAGGGGTGTGCGTACGGTGCCTCAGCCTACGACCCGGCAACGAGGCCGCCACCGCCGACGACACGGCACGCTCCCGGCGCCTGTCAACGCGAGGCTGACCGGGAGCGCCGGAGGGCGGCCGGGAAACCCCCGATCCGCCCTCCACCTGCCCGCGAGCGTGAGGCCGCGCCCGGCCGTGCGGCCCACGGACCGTGCGCGACGAGACGTCCGTCACACTCCCGCGCCGTCCGCGGCCCGGGCACCCGCGGCGCGCATGCTCACGTCACATGCCCGCGATGAGCTTCTCCACCCGTTCGTCCACCGACCGGAACGGGTCCTTGCACAGCACCGTGCGCTGCGCCTGGTCGTTCAGCTTCAGATGCACCCAGTCCACCGTGAAGTCGCGACGCTGCTCCTGGGCCCGCCGGATGAAGTCGCCGCGCAGCCGGGCCCGCGTCGTCTGCGGCGGCACCGACTTGCCCTCGAAGATCTTGACGTCGTTGCAGATGCGGGCCGCCTTGCCGCTGCGCTCCAGCAGGTAGTACAGCCCCCGGCGGCGGTGGATGTCGTGGTAGGCGAGGTCTATCTGGGCGATCCTCGGGTGCGACATCGTGATGTTGTTCTTGTTCCGGTACCGCTCGATGAGCTGGTACTTCATCACCCAGTCGATCTCGGTGTTGATCTTGTCGAGCTCCTGGGTGCGGACCGCCTCCAAGGCCCGGCCCCACAGCTCCAGCACCTGCTCGACCCGCCCCGTGCGGATACCGCGCCGGTCGCAGAAGTCCAGCGCCTTGTCGAAGTACTCCTGCTGCACCTCCAGCGCCGAGGCCTCCCGGCCGCTGGCCAGCCGGACCTTGCGCTGGCCCGTGATGTCGTGGCTGACCTCGCGGATCGCCCGGATCGGGTTCTCCAGCGTCAGGTCCCGCATCACGGTGCCCGCCTCGATCATGCGCAGCACCAGGTCGGTGGCGCCGACCTTGAGCAGCATCGTCGTCTCGGACATGTTCGAGTCGCCGACGATGACGTGCAGCCTGCGGTAGCGCTCGGCGTCGGCGTGCGGCTCGTCGCGCGTGTTGATGATCGGCCGCGAGCGCGTCGTCGCCGAGCTGACGCCCTCCCAGATGTGCTCGGCGCGCTGGCTGACGCAGTAGACGGCGCCCCGCGGGGTCTGCAGCACCTTTCCGGCGCCGCACACCAGCTGCCGCGTCACCAGGAACGGGATGAGGACGTCCGCCAGCCGGGAGAACTCCCCGTGCCGGGCCACCAGATAGTTCTCATGGCAGCCGTAGGAGTTGCCCGCCGAGTCGGTGTTGTTCTTGAAGAGATAGACGTCGCCCGCGATGCCCTCCTCGTGCAGGCGGCGTTCGGCGTCGACCAACAGGCCTTCGAGGATGCGCTCCCCCGACTTGTCGTGGGTGACCAGCTCGGTCACGCTGTCGCACTCGGGTGTCGCGTACTCCGGGTGCGAGCCCACGTCCAGATAGAGGCGCGCGCCGTTCCGCAGAAACACGTTGCTGCTGCGGCCCCATGACACCACACGGCGGAAGAGGTACCGCGCCACCTCGTCGGGGGACAGCCGCCGCTGCCCCCGGAACGTACATGTGACGCCGTACTCGTTCTCCAGCCCGAAGATTCGGCGGTCCATGACTGAACATTACGCCTACAGAGACGATCTGAAACCGGGTTCCGGCTCACCGTTCCGATCTGTTTGCGCACCTGGGGCTCGGGTTTCCGCCTCCGGCGGCGGGGTTTCCCCGCCCGGCGGCCGAGCCGGGGAGCCGGCCACCACACCGCAGGCGTCACCCTCCGGCAGGCGCAGCGCCCTCCGCCCCGCCAGCATGACGCCCAGCGCGGCAAGTCCTCCCGCGCCCGCCAGCGCGAACCCGGCTCCCGTACCGGCCGACTCGAGGACCGTGCCCACCACGGCGGTGCCCGCGGCGGCGCCCACGCCGAACGTCGTCACCAGCCACGAGAAGGCCTCGGTCACCGTGCCGGACGGCGCGTGCCGGTCCACGACCACGAACGCGCACGCCAGCGCCGGTGCCAGAAAGCATCCCGAGAGGCCGCCCAGCACCACCATCGGCGGCACACCCGGCACCAGGGCGAGCGGCAGGTTGCCCGCCGCGAACAGCCCCACCAGCGCCAGCAGCCGGCCCTCGTGGCTGCCCGGCCAGCCGCGCCCCCCGTAGACGACGCCGCCCACCAGCGCGCCCGCGCCCTGGGCTGCCAGCAGATACGTCGAGATGAGCGGGTCGCCGTGGTCGTCGGCGTAGGAGACGGCGGCCAGCGCGAAGGTGCCCAGTGCGAGACCGACGAAGAAGAACGACGTCAGCAGCACCTTCAGCCCCGGCGAGCGCAGCGCGCCCAGCCAGTGCGGGGTGCGGGGCGCCGACCGCCAGCGGCGGGACGGGGGCGAGAGCACGACCGAGAGGGCGCCCAGCACCCCCAGCGCGTTGACCACCAGCAGCGCGGCGGCCTCGCTCCACCCCGCGACCAGCAGCGTCACCAGCAGCGGTCCCGCCGCGAACATCATCTCCTGGGCGACGGCGTCGAGCGCGTAGGCCGTGTGGACCTGCTCCTGGCGGCGCAGCACGCCGGGCCACAGCGCCCGCAGGCCGCCTTCCAACGGCGGTGTGAACAGTCCGAAGACCGTCACGCAGGCGCAGGCGAGCGGCAGCCGGCCGATCCCGGTGAGGGCGAGCGTGCCGGCGCCGAGCGCGGAGAGCACCGCGGCGGGCAGCATCACCCTGGGCTGCCCGAACAGATCCACCAGGCGGCCCAGCATCGGCTGGCCGAACGCCGTGGCGAGCCCGTAGAACGCGGAGAGCGCCCCGGCGAGCGTCATGCTGCCGCCCTCCGCGCGGATGAACAGCGCGATCGCGATCGGTCCCGTGGCGTTCGGCAGCCTGCCCACCAGCGTTCCCGCCAGCAGGCGCACCGCGTGCCTGGCCCGCAGCAGTTCGGCGTAGCCCGTCGCCATTCCATCCCGCCCCTCGGTTGTAGTTTTACGTATAACGCGCTCGCCATACGTACCATGCGAGCGAGCCGCGGTGAAGGAGTTTTCCGTGCCGGCACAGCACACCAAAGACGGCGGAACCCCGCGCCGCAACCAGACGGCGGCCCGCTCCGCACGTCCCACAGGGCACGACGTGGCGGACGCGGCCGGGGTCTCCCAGGCCACCGTCTCCCTCGTCCTCGGCGGCAAATGGGAGGGCAGGGTCTCGCCCCGCACCGCCGAGGCCGTACGCGCCGCAGCCCGCACCCTCGGCTACCGCCCCAACCTGGCGGCCCGCACCCTGCGACTCGGCCGCACCCGCACGGCGCTGCTCGTCGTCCCCGCCCTCACCGGGGAGTTCTTCGCCGCCGTGCACCGAGGAGCCGCCCAGGTCGCCACCGCGCACGACTTCGGGATCGTCCTCTACCCCTCCCCCGAGGGCATCGAGAAGGCACCCGACCCCTTCGCCTCGGCCCGCACGGCCCTGGACGGCGTCATCGCCTCCTCCATGGCCCCCGCAGCCCTCGCCACCCTCCGCGGCGAAGGTCTGCCCCTGGTGATGCTGGACAGCGACGAGGGAGACTGCGACGCCACCGTCAACGTCGACATCGCCGACGGCATGCGGCAGGTGACGGCTCATCTGCTCGCACTCGGCCACCGGCACGTCGCCCACCTCGCGGCCGACGTGGACTCCTGGACCTTCACCGCGCGCGCGGACGCCCTCGCGAGCGCCCTGCGGACGGGCGGAGGCGCCGTGGTGCACACCGAACGGGCGCCCCTCAGCGTGGCGGGCGGACTGGACGCGGCCACGCGGGTGCTGTGCCTGGGCGGCGAGGCGGCACCGACCGCGCTGGTGTGCGACGACGATCTCCTGGCCGCCGGAGCGCTCAAGGCTGCGCGACGGCTCGGCGTGCGGGTGCCGGAAGAGGTGTCGGTGACCGGGTTCGACGATCTGACGCTGGCCACCGCCGTGGAGCCCGAGCTCACCACCGTCGCCCTGCCGGCGGAGCGGGTGGGGGCAGCGGGCATGGACGCCTTGCTGGCCGTCGTGGAAGGGCGGGCGCCCCAGCCGGTACGGCTGCCGGTACGCCTGCTGGAGCGCGGCTCGACCGGCCCTCGCCCCTGAACTTCCGGTGGGCTTCCCGGCGCCGGCCGGGCCCCGGCAGGCGGTCGCCAGGCAGCGCGGAGTGACCGTCCGCGGCCCGGAGCGCGACGCGGAACGTCCGGGCCCCGGGCCGTCACGCGCTACTCCTCCGAGGAGTCCTCCCCCGCCTCCGGGGCGGGCGTCTCCTCCAGCAGACGGGCCACCTGGGCGGCGGGGACACGCTTGAACTTGCGCTTCTGAGAGCGCTGCCGATCGAGCACGGCAACCTCCAACTGCTCCGCCGACAGCTCCCGCTCGCCGCCGTTGCTGTCCCGCGCCAGCGCCACGGCACCCAGCTTCAGGGCCTCGCCCAGCGACATTCCCTCCCGGTGCCGCTGGTCCATGTAGCTGCCGATCTGGTCCGAGTTGCCTCCGACGGCGACCGAGCCGTGCTCGTCCACGATGGAGCCGTCGTGCGGCAGGCGGTAGATCTGGTCGTCCTCGGGGGCCGCGCCCACCTCGGCGACGATCAGCTCCACCTCGTAGGGCTTCTCCGCGTTCGAGGAGAAGATGGTGCCCAGCGTCTGGGCGTAGACATTGGCCAGACCGCGCGCGGTGACGTCCTCGCGGTCGTAGGTGTACCCGCGAAGGTCGGCGTAGCGGACGCCGCCGATGCGCAGGTTCTCGAACTCGTTGTACTTGCCGACCGCCGCGAAGGCGATGCGGTCATAGATCTCGCTGACCTTGTGCAGCGCCCGAGAGGGGTTCTCGGCGACGAAGACGATGCCGTCCGCGTACTGCAACACGACCACGCTGCGGCCGCGCGCGATGCCCTTGCGGGCATACTCCGCGCGGTCGGCCATTGCCTGCTGGGGCGACACATAGAACGGCGTCGACACCGGCTATCCGTCCTTCCTGTCCGTATGGATGCGATGTCCGGGGTGTCCGGCCTAGGGCCTCTCGTTCGGATTTTGCTGGGCTCGCGGGCCCCGGCACGCACTCTCGCGGCGTTGTCGTCAGTCGCCGCTGCTCCGCAGGGACTCCCTCCTCCGCCTTGCGAGAGCACGCACCGGAGCCCGCTCCCTGATCCAGCCAGATCCAAACGAAAGACCCTAGGAGGCCGGGGCCTGCGGGCCGTTGGGCTGCTGGAGGCGGCCGTCGTAGACAGCCTGGGCCAGCCCGGAGACCTCGTCCTCGCCGAGCCTGCGGTAACCGTCCTGAGTGATCGTCGCCACGATCGGGTAGATGCGGCGCGTCATGTCCGGGCCGCCGGTGGCCGAGTCGTCGTCAGCGGCGTCATAGAGGGCCTGGAGGACGACGGTGGCGGCCTGCTCCTCCGTCATCTCCTCCCGGTAGAGCTTCTTGAGCGCGCCGCGGGCGAAGACCGACCCTGAGCCGACGCCGGCGAAGCCGTACTCCTCCGAGCGGCCACCCGTCACGTCGTAGGAGAAGATGCGGCCCCTGTCGCGGTCCACGTCGTACCCGGCGAACATCGGGACCACGGCGAGGCCCTGCAGGGCCATCCCCAGGTTGCTGCGGATCATCGTGGAGAGGCGGTTGGCCTTGCCCTCCAGGGAGAGCGTGGAGCCCTCCACCTTCTCGAAGTGCTCCAGCTCCAGCTGGAAGAGCTTGACCATCTCCACGGCCAGGCCCGCGGTGCCCGCGATACCCACCGCCGAGTACTCGTCGGCCGGAAAGACCTTCTCGACGTCGCGCTGCGCGATGACGTTGCCCATCGTCGCCCGCCGGTCCCCGGCCAGGACGACGCCGCCGGCGAAGGTCGCGGCCACGATCGTCGTCCCATGCGGCGCCTGGACGGCGCCCTCGACGGGCGGCAGCGACCGGTTGCCCGGCAGCTGCTCGGGAGCGTGGGTGGACATGAAGTCCATGAACGACGACGACCCCGGCGTCAGGAAGGCAGCCGGTAGACGCCCGGTGCTACGAATTTCGGCTTCCACACGTTTCCTTCCACATAGGCGGCCGCGCGCCGCATGACGTCCGGCCGATCCTTGAACTGCCCCAGTGCAGCATTGCAGCTGAAGCACAGTACGCCTCGGACCCTACCCGTCTCATGATCGTGGTCCACATGCTCCGGGCTCGGGTTGAGGCAGATCGGGCAGATTCCGCACTGACTGTCGCGAAGCGCTTGGCGTTCTTCGAGGGTCAGGCCGTACTTACGACGGAAATACCCCTCCCGATTCCGCTCGGCTCTGCACACCCGGCAATAGCCGGCCCAGCCGGTGGAAGTGCCCCGATTCCGCTCCCACTCGTCGTGCGGCTTCACCTCGCGGCACTGAGGGCACCGCTTGTGCCCCCGAGGAACAGGAAACCTCTCCCGAACTGTGCGTCCTCGCGACGCCTGACGCTGCCGGTAGTACTCCGCAGAGCACTTCCGGCAGTACGCCTGACGCCCGCCTTTCATTGCCCGATTCAGAGCGAAAGACTCAGCCGGCAATGTCCGATGACATCGCGAGCATTTCTTCCACTCGCCCGATTCGGACATTCAGGTCATTCTCCACCTTTTTGCACAAAGCTTCTCACGAAATCCTCGGCGTTCTCTTCGAGCACATCATCGATCTCGTCCAGCACCGAGTCGACGTCCTCCGACAGCGCCTCCTGGCGCTCCTTGAGGTCTTCCGAAGCCTGCGCGTCCTGCGCCTGCTCCTCGGTCTCCTCGGTGTGGCGGGTGGACTTCTGCTGTCCGCCGCCGGTGTCCTTGGTCGCCATTTCCCTCACCCCGCTCGGTTCGGTGATGCACGCGGAACGTACAAGATCAGACCCTACAAGCCGGGACTGACATCCGCTCCTTGGTTGCTTCAACGTCCGGGAACCACCCCGATGATTCCCGCCCCGCGGGCCGAATAGCCACGATTCGGCCCCCGCATCAATTCCCGGACAACACCTTGACCAGCTCTTCCGCCGTCCGGCAGCGGTCCAGCAGCTCCTTGACGTGCTGACGGGTACCCCGCAACGGCTCCAGCGTGGGGACCCGCTGCAGAGAGTCACGGCCCGGCAGGTCGAAGATCACGGAGTCCCAGGACGCGGCGGCCACGTCGTCGGCGTACTGCTCCAGGCAGCGACCGCGGAAGTAGGCGCGGGTGTCCTCGGGGGGCTTGAAGGCCGCCTCCTTGACCTCCTCCTCCGAGAGTAGGCGCTGCATCGAGCCGCGGGAGACGAGGCGGTTGTAGAGGCCCTTGTCGCCGCGCACGTCCGCGTACTGGAGGTCCACCAGGTGGAGCCTGGGCGCGTCCCAGCCGAGCTGGTCGCGGCGGCGGTAGCCCTCCATCAGCTCGCGCTTGGCGACCCAGTCCAGCTCCTTGGACAGGCTCATGGGGTCGCGCTCCAGCCGGCCGAGCACGTCCTCCCAGCGGGCCAGCACGTCACGGGTCTGGTCGTCGGCGTCCCCGCCCCAGCGCTCCTCGACGTACTTGCGGGCGAGCTCGTAGTACTCCATCTGGAGCTGGACCGCCGTCAGAGTGCGTCCGTTACGCAGAGTGATCAGTTGGGCGAGGGACGGGTCGTGCGAGACCTGGTGCAGGGTGCGCACGGGCTGGTCGACGGCGAGGTCCACCGCGATGAAGCCGTCCTCGATCATGGAGAGCACCAGCGCGGTGGTGCCCAGCTTGAGGTAGGTGGAGACCTCCGAGAGGTTCGCGTCCCCGATGATCACGTGCAGCCTGCGGTGCTTCTCCGCGTCGGCGTGCGGCTCGTCGCGGGTGTTGATGAGGGGCCGCTTGAGCGTGGTCTCCAGCCCCACCTCGACCTCGAAGTAGTCGGCGCGCTGACTGAGCTGGAAGCCGTGCTCGCTGCCGTCCTGGCCCAGCCCCACGCGTCCTGCGCCGCACACGACCTGGCGGGAGACGAAGAACGGGGTCAGGTGCCGCACGATGTCCGAGAAGGGCGTCTCCCGCTTCATCAGGTAGTTCTCGTGCGTGCCGTAGGAGGCGCCCTTGTTGTCGGTGTTGTTCTTGTAGAGGTGGATCGGGCTGGTGCCGGGCACCTCGGCCGCCCGCTCGGCGGCCTCGGCCATGATCCGCTCCCCCGCCTTGTCCCACAGCACGGCGTCCCGCGGATTGGTGACCTCGGGGGCGCTGTACTCGGGGTGGGCGTGGTCGACGTACAGGCGCGCCCCGTTGGTGAGGATGACGTTGGCCAGGCCGATGTCCTCGTCGGTCAGCTGGCTGGCGTCGGCCGAGTCACGGGCCAGGTCGAAGCCGCGGGCGTCCCGCAGCGGGTTCTCCTCCTCGAAGTCCCAGCGGGCGCGCCGCGCCCGGTGCATCGCCGCCGCGTAGGCGTTGACGACCTGGGACGAGGTGAGCATGGCATTGGCGTTGGGGTGGCCGGGAACGGAGATCCCGTACTCGGTCTCGATGCCCATTACGCGCCGTACGGTCATGCTGCCCTCCTTGCCTGACGGCGGTCCGCCGGTGGACCACCGTTCAAGTCCCGCTGCGCGTCCGTCCCGCGTGCGGCCCCCTCCCGCCCACTGCGCGTCTCGGCGGTAGGGACGAGCCTATGACGCGCGGGCCGGGGGCGGCAGATCACCGGCGGACTTCCTTGGCGCCGGGAAACGATCCGGCTGCGGGTGCCCCGTCGGGAACCCGCAGCCGGACTGGTCCTCTTTACAGGTACTGACCGGTGTTGGCGACGGTGTCGATGGACCGGCCGGTGTCCGCTCCCTGCTTGCCGGTGACCAGGGTGCGGATGTAGACGATCCGCTCGCCCTTCTTGCCCGAGATGCGGGCCCAGTCGTCCGGGTTGGTGGTGTTGGGCAGGTCCTCGTTCTCCTTGAACTCGTCCACACAGGCGGACAGCAGGTGGGAGACGCGCAGACCCTTCTGGTTGTGGTCGAGGAACGCCTTGATGGCCATCTTCTTGGCGCGGCCGACGATGTTCTCGATCATGGCGCCGGAGTTGAAGTCCTTGAAGTAGAGCACTTCCTTGTCACCGTTGGCGTAGGTGACCTCCAGGAAGCGGTTCTCCTCGGACTCCGCGTACATCTGCTCCACGACCGACTGGATCATGGCGTCGCAGGCGGCCTCCAGGTTGCCGCCGTGCTCGGCGACGTCGTCCGCGTGCAGCGGCAGCGTGGACGTCAGGTACTTGGAGAAGATGTCCTTGGCGGCCTCGGCGTCCGGGCGCTCGATCTTGATCTTCACGTCGAGGCGTCCCGGGCGCAGGATCGCGGGGTCGATCATGTCCTCGCGGTTCGAGGCGCCGATGACGATGACGTTCTCCAGGCCCTCCACACCGTCGATCTCGGAGAGCAGCTGCGGGACGATGGTGTTCTCCACGTCCGAGCTGACGCCCGAGCCGCGCGTGCGGAAGAGGGAGTCCATCTCGTCGAAGAAGACGATGACGGGCGTGCCCTCGCTGGCCTTCTCGCGGGCCCGCTGGAAGACGAGGCGGATGTGCCGCTCCGTCTCGCCGACGTACTTGTTCAGCAGCTCGGGGCCCTTGATGTTGAGGAAGTAGCTCTTCCCCTGGGGCTTGCCGGTGACCTCGGCGACCTTCTTGGCCAGCGAGTTGGCCACCGCCTTGGCGATCAGCGTCTTGCCGCATCCCGGCGGGCCGTAGAGCAGCACACCCTTGGGCGGGCGCAGTTGGTGCTCACGGAAGAGATCGGGGTAGAGGTAGGGAAGCTCGACGGCGTCCCTGATCTGCTCGATCTGCCCGCCGAGGCCGCCGATCTTGGTGTAGTCGATGTCGGGGACCTCTTCGAGGACGAGCTCCTCGACCTCGCTCTTGGGCACGACCTCGTAGACGTAGCCCGAGCGGCTCTCCAGCAGGAGGGCGTCCCCGGCCCGCAGGGTGGCACTCAGCAGCGGCTCGGCGAGCCGTACCACGCGCTCCTCGTCCGTGTGGCCGACGACGAGCGCTCGCTCTCCGTCGTCCAGCACTTCCTTGAGGGTGACGATGTCACCCGCGCGCTCGAACTCCATGGCCTCGACCACGTTGAGCGCTTCGTTGAGCATGACCTCCTGGCCACGCTCGAGCTCTTTGAGCTCCACGTTCGGACTGACGTTCACCCGCAGCTTGCGGCCGCCGGTGAAGATGTCGGCCGTGTCGTCCTCGTTGGCCTGCAGGAAGACTCCGAAGCCGGACGGCGGCTGGGCGAGCCGGTCGACCTCTTCCTTGAGGGCCACGATCTGGTCGCGCGCCTCGCGGAGCGTGTTCGACAGGCGCTCGTTCTGGGCGGACACGCCGGCCAGGTTGGTCTGCAGCTCGACGATCCGCTCCTCGAGAATACGAGTGTGGCGCGGAGAGTCGGCGAGCTTGCGGCGCAGGACGGCGATCTCCTGCTCAAGGTAGGCGATCTGGCCGGACGGGTCGTCGCCCCGACCGGGCCGGATGCCGCGGTTGGTGTCGTCGTCGTGGGCTGCCACGGTCCTCACCTCCTCCAGGGGGAGCTGGACGCTTCGACCCTACCTGGGCCGGTGCGGGTTGAAACCCCTAGATCACAAAGACGGTCGGGGTGTGTCCGATCTTCACCCTTGCGCACTCCCCTCAGCACTGGGAATACCCATCCACAACCATCTGAAAGCGACCGGTTGTGGCGGCGAGACGTTCAACACCCTTCAGGGGCGGCCCACTTTCGCCACCCGACGCCCCCGGCCAGGCGGCTCACCGCGGCCGGGCCGCGGGCCACGGGGCGCCCCCGGGCGCCTGCTCAGACGCTGAGTCCGCCGCCCGCGGCCGGTGCGGCGCGCAGGACGAACTTCCCCTCGCGCCACTCCCACTTGACCTTGCGCCGCTTGTCGGGACAGCAGCGGGGCACCTCGGAGGAGGAGTATCCGAGGAGGGTGGCGGAAATGCCGGTGCCGCGGACCGCGAGGTCGTCGACGGACATCCCTTCCTTCTGCTCGACGAGGGTGGCGGCGACCCGGGGCCGGTCCCCGTCGGCGGCCCGGGCAAGGACGAAGACGGCGCTGGGCGGGGTGCCGCCGTGGGCGCGGCAGCGGACGACGGCGACGGTCTCGTCGGCGCCGTCGCCGTCGAAGTCGGCGCTCGCCGCATCGAGTACGTCGGTCCCGGCGCCGCCCTGCCCGCAGTCGAGGGGGTAGCGGGCCCGGTCCGGATCCGGCGCGGGCGCCGAGGAGTGGCCGGAGGAAGAGGAGGAGGTCGGGGT
>NZ_JASKYT010000249.1:0-10683 GCF_041028275.1 Streptomyces sp. PU-14G | reverse complement strand
ACCCCCACCCGGCCAACGCGTACCATCCCAGCGGCCACGAGGCGGGCACCGGCGTCTTCCCCTACGTCGTGACGACCTACCGGCTGACCGAGCACTTCACGGCGGGCGGCATGAGCCGGTGGTCGCCGTACCTGTCCGAGCTCCAGCCCGAGTTCTTCTGCGAGGTCTCCCCCCAGCTCGCCGCCGAGCGCGGCCTGGAACACAAGGGATGGGCCACCGTGGTGACCGCCCGCGGCGCCGTGGAGGCACGGGTACTGGTCACCGAGCGGATGCGCCCCCTGCGGGTGGGCGGCCACGCCGTGCACCAGATCGGGCTGCCCTACCACTGGGGGCGCAACGGTTACGCGCGGGGCGACGCCGCCAACGAGCTCACCTCCATCGCGCTCGACCCGAACGTCCACATCCAGGAAGTCAAGGCCCTCACCGCCGACATCAGGCCGGGCCGCCGCCCACGCGGTCCCGAACTGCTGACCCTCCTGGCGGACTACCGCGAACGAGCGGGCATCACCGAACACACCGGAACGGAGGTACGGGGATGACCGGCGGCGACGGCGACACGCGGTCCATCGGCGGTAGCGGCAGCACGACGTCCACCGGCAGCACGGAGGCGTCCGGCAGCACGAAGTCCATCGGCGCAAGGTCCATCGGCAGTAGCGGCGACACCACGTCCACCGGCAGCAGGGGAGCGTCCGGCGGCACGGGGGCGACCGTGGCCGGTGGTACGGGGGCCCGCGAGGTGACGGCCACCGCCGAGCGCGTGGGCTTCTTCACCGACACCTCCGTGTGCATCGGCTGCAAGGCGTGCGAGGTGGCGTGCAAGGAGTGGAACGCCATCCCGGAAGACGGCATGGAGCTGACCGGGATGAGCTACGACAACACCCAGGGACTCGGCGCGTCCACCTGGCGGCACGTCGCCTTCATCGAACAGAGCAAACCGGTGGCGCCCAAGGACCGCCGGCACCAAGGGGACGAACCTCGCGAACCGCACCCCGCGGGGACGGAAGAGGACGCCGACGTCTTCGCCCTGGCGGCACAGGGCTCCGGCTCCTCCGAACTGCGCTGGCTGATGTCCTCCGACGTGTGCAAGCACTGCACACACGCCGCCTGCCTCGACGTCTGCCCGACCGGCTCACTCTTCCGCACCGAATTCGGCACGGTGGTGGTGCAGGAGGACATCTGCAACGGCTGCGGCTACTGCGTACCCGCCTGCCCATACGGCGTCATCGAGCAGCGCCCCGACGACGGCCGCGCCTTCAAGTGCACCCTGTGTTACGACCGGCTCGGCGAAGGCCAGACGCCCGCCTGCGCCAAGGCGTGCCCCACCGAGTCGATCCAGTACGGCCCGCTGGACGAACTGCGGGAACGGGCCGCTGCCCGAGTCGAAGAACTGCACCGCGCAGGCGTACCCGACGCACGGCTCTACGGCCACGATCCGGACGACGGCGTGGGCGGCGACGGCGCGTTCTTCCTGCTACTCGACGAACCCGAGGTCTACGGCCTGCCACCCGATCCCGTGGTGACCACCCGTGACCTGCCCGCCATGTGGAAGCACGCGGGCGCAGCCGCGCTCACCCTGCTGGGCGGGCTCGCCGCCGCCTTCGCGGCAAGCGGCAAACCGCAGACCACGCGCGGCATCTTCGCAAGGAGGCAGCTATGACGACGGCCCCGCTCAACGGCGGCAAGCGGCGCCGCAAGCGCCGAGGCGAACAGACGGTCGTCCCCGACGCCGAGTTCACCTCCTACTACGGCAAGCCCATCCTCAACACCCCCGAGTGGAAAGCCCTCAACATCGGCGGCTACTTCTTCCTCGGCGGACTCGCCGGAGCCGGCTCGCTGCTGGCCGCCGGAGCCAGGGCGACGAAGCGGCCCGTGACGGCGCGCGCCATGAAGATCACCTCCACGGTGGCCATCGCGGGCTCCGCCGCGGCCCTCGTCCACGACCTCGGCAAACCCGCCAGGTTCGCCAACATGCTGCGCGTCCTCAAACCCACCTCCCCGATGAGCGTCGGCTCCTGGCTGCTGGCCGCCTACGGCCCGCTGACCGGTGCCGCCGCCGTCTCCGACGTGACCGGTCTCCTCCCACGCGCCGGGGACGCCGCCACCGCGGGCGCGGCACTGCTCGGTCCCGCCGTCGCCACCTACACGGCCGTACTGGCCGCCGACACGGCGACTCCCGCCTGGCACGACGGCTACCGCGAACTGCCCTTCGTCTTCGCCGGCTCCGCCACCGCTGCCGCGGCCGGCACCGCGCTGCTGGCCGCGCCCCTGCGCGAGAACCGGCCCGCACGGCACGCCGCCCTCTTCGGCGCCGGGCTGGAAGCCGCAGCGACCCACCGGATGGAGTCCCGGCTGGGCATCGTCGCCGAAACCTACCGCGAGGGGCTCGCGGGACGGCTGATGCGCTCCGCGAAGGTGCTCACCGCGGCCGGGGCGCTGGCCGGCGCCGCGGTGGGCGGCCGGAACCGCGGGCTGGCGGCGATGAGCGGAGCAGCGCTGCTGGCCGGATCGGTCTGCACCCGGCTGGGGGTCTTCCACGCGGGCCGCGCGGCACTGGCCGATCCGAAATACACCGTGGTGCCGCAACGCGAACGGCTACGCGCCCGCGAGGCCGCCCAGGCCACCATGGCCGCCTCGGCGACGGAGCAGGACCACACGCCGCCCTCCGAACCGGCCTGACACCGGTCGCAGACCACGGACCGCCCACATGACCGCCCACACGTCTGGGCCGAGCCAAGCGGAGCCAAGCAGAGCCGAGCCGAGCGCCGCGTGAAAGATTTGGCGGAGTGCCGCGTGAGAGATTTGAGGGCGGGAGACGCTAGGGACGCCAGCGGCGCAGCTCGGTGGTGTCCTCGTACGGCATCGGATCGGGGTAGGTGAGCAGTTCGAGGGTGCTCCCCCAGGGGGTGCGGCAGTAGAGAAACCGGTTGCGGGGACCGGCCTCGGGGCCCGGCAGCGGGCGGGGCTCACCCAGCACCGTCCCGCCCGCCTCGCGGACGGCCGCACAGGCAGCGGACAGATCCTCGACATAGCAGGCCAGATGCTGCCAGCCCAGATCGCTGGGGACCGCCGCCTCGCGCCGGCAGGGTCCGCTGAACTCGAACAGTTCCAGTCCTGGACCGCGCGGCAGGCGCAGCATGCGCATGGCCACCTGCTCGGTACCCGTTGGTACTCCCAGACGCCGTACGGTCTCCTCACCCCCCTTGGGTCCTTCCTCCCGCGGCAGCGTGTCGTACAGCTTCTCGGCCCCGAGCGCCCGAACGAAAAATTCCGTAGCGGCCTCGATATCGGGAACGGTCACTCCGATGTGGTCGATTCCCCGTACGACGTGCATTTCCCGTACCACCCTCACCCGCGTAACCGCTTCACCGAGCTGCCTTGAGCTTCGCGCAACGTCCTCACGCTCCTTACCACCACCTCCGGGTGGGCTCCGCAGCTCTCGGACTGTTCTTACATCGGAATACCCGCGTGAATGATCTTCCCATTGTTGCGGCGCAGCCGAATGGTGATGTCGTGGGCCAGGTGGCGGATGATGGGCCAGCCGAAGCCTCCGTTTTCCCCGCCCTCAAGGCTCCCCGGAGGCCGCTCCCTCGGGAGCGCGGAACTGGAATCCCCCACGTCAACTGTGAGGGTGTCGCGCGTGGCTCCCAATTGGAAGTCCGTGACCCCGTTCCCGTACCGCAGCGCGTTGGTCACCAGCTCCGATACCACCAGCAGGAAGACCTCCCTGGTCTCCTGCGAGACCGGCGGCACGAGAGTGGTGAGGAAATCCCGGGTGAGCCGACGAGCCTCGAAACTGCTGCTCACATAAGTGGTCTGCGCCATGGCCGCCGGAAGAGTTTCCTCCTCCTCGTCCTGAAGGGCTGTTGCCTGATCCATGTCTGTCTCCCGTCTTCGCGGTCGCTCACCGTGGACAACGGCCGGTCCTCGCGAATGTGGGGGTCTTTCCTCTCCCCGGCGAAGTAGTACGCAAAGCGTGCCACTCCGCCGCCCGCCGAACGGTGCCCCGCGTGAACGCTCGAACGGATGCAGGGTCAGTTACCCGGCGCTTCCGTCTTCATGCATCGGCCCGTGCGGAGCTGAGAGAGGTCAGACCATTCCGGAGACCGTGACGGTGACACGCACCGGCGTTTCGCCGAAGGAATCCACAACCGCGGACCGCACCCCGCGAGTGACATCCAGCGCTCGGTGACCACGCTGCAACACGATGTACACCTCCGCCGTCCACGGCGAGCCGGGGCGCACCCGGACGCCTGCCGTCGGTTCGGTCTGGCGGCGGTCTGAGCCCCTTCCTGCCCTGGCGAGAGCCGAGGCGGAGGCCCGCAGCCTGCCTGCCAGGCCAGGCTTCAGAAAGGCGACACCCGGCACCTGGAGAGCCGCTGCCGCCACGGCCGCGACACGCTGCTCCCGCTCGTCACCGGTCATCGATGGTCACCTCCCAGCCACCGGCCGCGGCTCGCCCCGGTCCACTCCGCACGCGATCCGGCCGCCCCGGCATGGCTATCTCCTCGTCGTCATCCTCGTCGGCGTAGATGTCGGTGATCCGGATGTCGATGGCGGCGACATCCATCCCCAGTTCGTGGTCCACCGCCATGCGCACCCGCTCACGCACCCCGTCGGCCACCTCCCGCAACGGAGCAAGATCGGAGACGGCCACCTCCAGCTCCACGTGGGCCGGGCAGCGCCGCTCCTCCATCGGCCCGGCGGAGACGAACTGCTCCAGTGGCGGGCCGATGCGGCAGGAGCCCGCGTGCACCCCCTCAAGTGACTCGGCCGCGGCCCGCACCGTCTTCGCCGCAGCCGCCTCCATGATCCACAGGTCCTCAGTCGTCTCCCCCAGCGGAAGGGGGCGACCAGGGCGCAACTCCAGCCGCACCACGTCCATGACCCGCGCGGTCAGTGCCGTGGTGTCCCACCCCCGTCCGTCTCCGTCCCCCGGCTCCGAGGCCAGCACGTTCCGCACCGTGTCACCGAGCAGACCGAGCTCCGCACGCGCCGCCGAGCAGTGCGGGCATTCGCGCAGATGCGGGTCGCCCACCCCCTGGTCCTCTGCTTCCCACACCTCCGAGAGCAGCCGGCCGCACGGCAGCCGCTCATCGACCCCCTCATCCTCGATCTCCTCCATCGCGGCATCCTCTTCGCCCATGGTGGGAACTTCTGCCGGGCTGATCGCTCCCGCAGGAGCGGCCTCCTCCTGCGGGAGATGCCCGTCCTGGTCTCCGTCTGCTCCGTGCGCCGGATAGGTCTCGTCGTTTATCGCCATGCGCCCATCGCCTCCGTCAGACAGCGCCGCGCGCGGAAAACCCGTCCCCGAACCGCCTCCGGGCGGATACCGACCGTCTCCGCGATCTCCTCATGGGACAGCCCGTCCATCTCCCTGAGCACCCAGCACACGCGCTGCTCGGGTGAGAGCCGCGCAAGAGCCTCGAACAACGCCTTGGCCGCCGCCTGTGACTCCGCCGACCGCTCCGGGGAGACCAGGTGGTCCGGCGCGGCGGGCTCGGGAATGCTGTCCAGGCCGGTAAGGGGCCTGCGACTACGCAGCACGTTGAGACAGCGGTTGCTCACAATGCGGTATATCCACGTCTGGAAGCTGGCCTGCTGCCGGAATTCCGGCAGCTTCCGCCAGGCGCTCACCAGTGATTCCTGCACCGCGTCCTCAGCCTCCGCTCGGTTGCCGAGCAGCCGTGTCGCGAGCCGCAGCAGCGCAGGCGCGTAGCGGCGTACGAGGTCTTCGAAAGCCTCCTCATCCCCTTGCCCCGCCCGCACGGCCAGCAGCGCGTCGCGCAACACGCCCTCCGCGTCCACTGGCGGCCTCGTCTTCTCATCCCCCGGCAACGGCGGCTCCTTTCACTCGCCTCTGCGGGTTGGACACACCGGCTGCCGCTCGCGTTACGCGGTCACGGTGACCGTTTCTCAGAAATTTTTCTTCCCGCATCCGCGTAACGGATCGGCGCCGGGTGTGTCGGAAGCAGTAGACACGCACGATCCCGACTCATCGAGGAGGCAACGATGACCACACCGCAGAAGACCCTCAACCCGGCGGAGAGCAAGCTGAACCAGGCCAAGACGCCCGGTTCCACCACCGTGAGCGGCGGCGCCCCGGGTTCCGAGGAGCCGGCGCCCACCCGAGGCAAGACGTCGATCGCGGATGTCGTGGTGGTCAAGATCTCGGGTATGGCAGCGCGGGAGATCCCCGGCGTCTGGGACATGGGCGGCGGCCTTTCCCGCACCATCGGCGCCGTCCGTGACCGGGTGCCCGGCGGCCGTCCCAACGTGGGGCGCGGCGTCAAGGTGGAGGTGGGTGAGCGGCAGACCGCCATCGATCTCGACCTGGTCCTGGAGTACGGCGTCCCGATCATGGATGTCGCCCGCGACGTGCGGGAAAACGTGATCTCGGCAGTGGAGCGCATCACCGGACTGGAAGTCGTCGAGGTCAACGTCGCGGTCAACGACATCCACCTGCCCGACGAGGAAGACACCGGCTCGGACACCCGCGTCGAGTGATCCGGGAAGCGCCGTGCCGGTCCCGGCGGACGCGCGACCGGGCCCCCGGTCGGCGTGGCCCGGTCTGGAGGACGTCGGCTGGACGCGTGGGGCGATGACGGACGAGGTGAGGGGAGAAGAGGGTGAACGGAGCGTTGATCGGCCTGGTGGTCGGCATGGCCTTGGCGTTCGCCGCGTGGTTCGGCGGCTTCGGGGCGTTCCTGCTGGTGGCCGCCCTGGGAGCGGTGGGGTTCGCGGTCGGCCGGATGGTGGACGACGGCCTGGACTGGCGGGAATTCCTGCGCGGCGCTGATCGGAGGCGCCGGTGATCGAGCCCGGCCGACGCGGCTCCACCACCGTCGCCGACCGCGCGGTGCGACGGATCGCCCAACGGGCCGCCACCGAAGCGCTGCCCAAGGGCGAGGTCGTGGTCACGGACACGTCTGCCTCCGTGCAGGGGCAGCGCACCCACGTCGCCGTCGACGTCACACTCCCCTACCCGACAGCGCTGGAAGAGACCGGCACCCGGGTGCAGCAGCATCTGACGCACCGGACCGCGCGGCTGACGGGACTGACGGTCGCCAAGGCCCGGGTACGGGTGAGCGGCCTGGCGAGCCACCCGGCAGCCGACAGGTTCACGGAGCGGCCGACTGCCGGTACGCCCGCGGAACCGTCCGCCGCGCCACAGCGCCGGGCGCCGCGTCCCTGGTCGCACCGGAGAGTGCCGATGGCGCTGCTCATTCTGCTGGGGCTGATGGCGTGCGCCGTGCTGCTTGCTGACGTGGTGTCCGTGCACACCGCGGCCCGCGCCCCGTCCCCGTGGCGCAGGGGGCTCGTCGAGTGGCTCTCCGGCCACGGTCCGGGCGACGCGTCCGTCACAGCGGGTGGTGCGGTGGCCGCCGTGGCCGGGCTCGGACTGGCGTGGCTGGCTCTCACCCCCGGGCTGCGGAGGCTCCTGCCGGTCACCCCGCCCGGGGAGGGGACGCGTGTCACGCTGGATCGCCCCTCCGTGGCCACCCTCGTGCGCGATGCGGTCTTCGCCGTGGAAGGCGTCGCCCACGTCGGGGTCCGCTGCGGGCGCCGCCGTGTCCGGGTCCGCGCGGCAGTGAGCTTCGGCGAGCGTGACACCACGCGGGAGGCGGTGCGAGGCGCAGCCGCCGAGGCCTTGCGCGGCTGCGGTCTGGCCCGCGCGCCGCGGGTGCGGGTCACCGTCCGGCCCGAACCCCACTGGCGCCCGCCCGGGGAGWCCCCCGCCCCGGGCGGGTCACCCCCTACACCCGGCCGCGGCACCGCCGCAGCCTCAGCCGGTCCGGGGCTCCTGGGCGAGGAGAGCGCACCTCGTGGAGACGCCGGCAGGACGACCGGTACGACTGAGGGCACATCGGGCAGCTCCGACACGGAGGCCGGCTCGTCGCCGGGCCCCGGCGACGAAGGAGAGGAGAAGCGGGAGGCATGAGCAGTTCACGTAAGGCCGCCAACAGGACGCTGCTGCTCCTGACCGGTGCCGCACTGCTTGCCGGTGGCGTGTGGCTGCTGAGCACGTCGTCCTGGGTCGCCGACCGGGTGGGCCGCCCTCTGCCCTCCTGGTGGCCCACTGTCGAACCGGGCTCGGTGCTGCTGGATCGCGCGGGGCTGAATGAGCTGCGGGAGCACGGGTGGTGGACGCCTCTGGTCATCGCCGGTATGGCGCTGCTGCTTCTGGCGCTCCTGCTGTGGCTTCTCGCCCTGGCCAGGCAGGGCGGGTTGCGGGTGCTTCCGCTTTCCCACCCGGAAGTCACCGTACGCACGCATGCCCTGGCGGATGCGCTGACGCGGGAGGTGCGCGCCTTGCCCGCGGTAGCGGGCGCCCATGTACGGGTGCGGGCCAGGGCGCGGGAGTTGCGGGCGCACATCCACATCCGGCTGGAGCCTGGCGCCCGACCGGAGACTGTCCTCAGACAGTTGTTCGATGAATCGCTCGCCCAGGCACGGTCCACGGCAGCGCCTCGGGAGGTCAGAGCGGACGTCCGGATCAGCGTACGCTCACACCGTTCCCAGCGCGCCGCCTAGCGAGCTCAGCCGCACCGAGCGGCCGGCCTTTGGCGACGGCTTGCCGCAGCGGAGCTCCGACCACCGATCGGCCCCCGCCTCCGTCCTGCCGCACGGACGCTGGCCGACAGACCCCTAGGCGGGGCAGCGCGACGCGCGCACCCCGGCAGCGTCGTCCGCACCCCCCACCGGGCCCGAGCGACAGGCGAGAGAGGAAGCATGGCAAGACCCCAGGCACCCACCGGCGGCACCGCGTCACGGCCGCCTCGGGACTGGCGGACGGCACTCCGTCGCACGCCCCTCTCGATGTGGAACGACGACGTGTCGGACTGGGCGGCAGCCCTCACCTACTACGCGATCCTCGCGCTGCTCCCCGCGCTGCTGGTGACGGTCTCGCTCATCGGGCTGGTCAGCCCGGCCGCCACGGACGAGTTGATCGAGCACATCACGGCATGGGCGCCGGCACAGGCCGGCGAGTCGCTTCACCAGGCGCTGCACAACATGGCGGATGAGCGGTCGGCGGCACTGACGGTGGTCATAGTGGGCGGGATCAGTGCGATGTGGTCGGCATCGAGCTATCTGGCGGTGTTCCGGCGGGCGCTGCACGCGATGCATGCGGTGGAGGATCGGCGGCCGGTGCTGCGCAAGGCGCACCGCATCGTGCTGACGGCGTTCGCCGCACTGGGGCTGCTGGTGACCAGCGCTCTGGTGCTCACTCTTTCGGGGCCCGTCGCGCAGACGATCGGCCGTTGGCTGGGGATGGGCGGCACGGGCGCCGTGGTGTGGGGGCTGCTCAAGTGGCCGGTGCTGCTGTGCCTGGTCACGCTGCTGGTTGTGGTGGTCTTCCGTACCGGGCCCGCGACGCCCCTGGCGCGGCGTTACCGGCTCGCGGGCGGGGTCCTGGCCGCGTTGCTGTGGCTGGTCGCCTCGGCGGGGTTCACCCTGTGCGCGTCGTTGAGCGCGTACAGCAGGCTGTACGGTTCACTGGCCGGGATCGTCGTCTTCCTGATCTGGCTGTGGTTGTCCAACTTGTCCCTGCTGGCTGGTGCGCAGTTTACGGCGGAACTGACCGGCCCACTCGGCAAGACAGGCCAGAGAGCGACGCGCGCGGCTCCTCCCGACCGGGGTGAAGGCGAACCGGAGGGCGACGCCGAGGAGAGCGACTCGGCCGACGCGCCGTCACTTTCGGCAAGCGGGACGTACGATCTCCGTGGACGGGAACGACGGAAGCGTACGCAAGAAGTGGTGTCGAGCGAGGGCTGAGAGCGACGGGCGGGGGTGATCCCCTCCTTGACCGACAGTCTCGCTTGTGCGCGGCAGTGTGGGGGTGTCTGATGCACGCTGGCTTGGTTGCCGGGTTTGTCGGGCTCCACTCCGGGGAGGCCTGTTCGAATGGTCTGGTTTGGGATACTCGGAGAGCGCGCGTCTGTGACCGGGCAGCCGCGCACAGAGCACCGGCACGCTGCCGGGGGACGGAGGCGGAGTGAGGTCGCGGGAGAACGACCGTCTGACCATCACCCCGCTCACCGTCAAGGACGAGTGCGCGGTACTACGGTTCAGCGGTGAACTGGACAGGGCGTCGGAAGAGTTCTATCTGGACCGCATCGGTGCTGTGGTCACCTCCGGGTACCGCCATCTGGTGCTGGATGTGACCGCCCTGGTCTTCTGTGATTCGCGGGGGCTCAACTGCCTGCTCGCGTTGCGCTGGCTGCTGCACCGGAGAGAGGGCAGTCTCCTGCTCGCCTGCGTGGGACGGCGGCTGGCCGCGGTGCTCGCCCTCACGGGCAGCACGGAGGTGCTGCCCGTCTTCACCAGCGTCAGCGAGGCGCTGCGCACGCTGCCCGCGGATCAACGCCCGGAATGGCCGCCCGTCGGCAGTGTCGACCCGGGTATCCCGCTGCACAGCCCGGAGCCCCTGGAGACCTCGTGGCAGCAGGACGCGAACCCGCACCTCCCGCTGGACCCGATGGGCCTGGACTCCAGAGGTCCTGACACCCGAACGTAAGCCGGCGACCTCCGGCCGACCCGCCATCCCCTGGCCCCCCCCCCCCCCCCCCCCCCCCCCCCCCCCCCCCCCCCCCCCCCCCCCCCCCCCCCCCCCCCCCCCCCCCCCCCCCCCCCCCCCCCCCCCCGGCAGTGTCGACCCGGGTATCCCGCTGCACAGCCCGGAGC
>NZ_JASKYT010000248.1:0-11883 GCF_041028275.1 Streptomyces sp. PU-14G | reverse complement strand
GGGATGGACGGCTCGCGGGCTCGGCCTGGCTGCCGGAGTCGTCGGCGGCGGTGTGGTCGCCGCTGTCGGACTCGGCCGCCGGCTCGGGGGACGGCGCGGGCACCTTCGGCGCGGTGGGCGAGGGGGCGCCGCCCGTTCGCGGGGGCGGCGCCGTCTCGCCGTTCACCTGGCCGACCTGTGCGGGCGGCCCCTGTTGCGGCGCCGACGGCTGGACCGCGGCGCCACCGGTCGTGCGGAACAATTCGTCGGCTGCCGGGAGACTCACTCGGCGTGGCACCGGGCGAGCACCTCCCTGGCGAGCTGGCGATAGGCGGCGGCGCCGACGGAGTTGGAGGCGTACGTCGTGATCGGTTCGCCCGCGACGGTCGTCTCCGGGAAGCGGACGGTGCGTCCGATGACCGTGTGGTAGACGTTGTTGTCGAACGCCTCGACGACGCGGGCGAGCACCTCACGGCTGTGCACGGTGCGCGAGTCGTACATCGTCGCCAGGATTCCGTCGAGCTCCAGCTCCGGATTGAGCCTCTCCTGGACCTTCTCGATCGTCTCGGTCAGCAGCGCGACACCGCGGAGCGCGAAGAACTCGCACTCCAGCGGAACGATCACCTTGTGCGCCGCGGTCAGCGCGTTGACGGTGAGCAGACCGAGCGAGGGCTGGCAGTCGATGACGATGAAGTCGTAGTCGCCCAGCAGCGGGCCGAGGGCGCGCTGGAGGGTGGACTCGCGGGCCACCTCGCTGACGAGCTGGACCTCGGCTGCCGACAGGTCGATGTTGCTGGGCAGCAGGTCCATCCCGGCGACCGCGGTCTTCAGCAGCACCTCGTCGGGGGCCAGGCCGCGTTCCATCAGGAGGTTGTAGACCGTCAGGTCCAGTTCCATCGGGTTGACGCCGAGGCCGACGGAGAGGGCGCCCTGCGGGTCGAAGTCGACCAGCAGCACGCGCCGCCCGTATTCCGCGAGTGCGGCGCCCAGGTTGATGGTGGAGGTCGTCTTGCCGACTCCGCCCTTCTGGTTGCACATCGCGATGATCTTCGCGGGGCCGTGCTCGTTGACCGGTCCGGGGATCGGGAAGTACGGCAGCGGGCGCCCGGTCGGGCCGATGCGTTCACGCCGCTGGCGCGCCGCGTCGGGCGCGAGCGTGGCCGCGTACTCCGGGTCGGGCTCGTACTCCGCGTCCGGGTCGTAGAAGTGCCCCTCGGGCAGTTCGCCGTAGTTGGGGTCGTAGTGCGGATCGGTGTAGTCGGCGAAACGCTCGGCGGACTGACCGTTCGTAGCGTCGCCGGCCGTGGCGTTCACGTGTTGGCCGTCCGTGCTCTGGTTGGCTGTCATGGTGTGCGTCGGGTTGTGGTGGGCTGCGAAGGTGCGGACAGCGACGGAGCCGACACCCTCGGGACCTGTGGGGCCCGAGGACCCCTGGCCGAGTGCAGGCGCTCCTGGTTGACCACCCCCGGGAGAAAATGTCGACTCGTTCACAAGTCGTCTTACCTCCTAAGGTGACCAGGAAATTTCTCGACTAGTCAGCGTGACACCATGCCGACGGTTGGCGACTCTATGGCGTGTCGGCGGTCCGCAGCAACACAATCCGCCGGAGACGGCACGATGTGTCGGTATGCGAGCACCCTTGTGTCAAGAGGCCCCCGGGTGACACCCGGGCCGATTCGGGGGTGGGCAAAACGGTGAGACAGTTACTTTTGCGGCGAATTGACGTTGCCGTGCGGGCGCATGACGACGTCACCGTCCGGACCTTCCACCAAGGTCCGGACGGTGACGTGATGTTGCTGACGTTGACCTGAGGGGTTGACCGGGCGGTGTGGCCGCGGCCCGGCCTCCCCGCCGCTTCCCGGCCCTCGCCGGGGTGCGCGCGCCTCAGCCGAGCAGAGAGGCGGTGTCCCGCACCGGCAGGCCGTGCGCCTCGCCGACGGAGGGGTAAGTGACCTCGCCGTCGTGGGTGTTGAGGCCCTTGGCGAGCGCCGGGTCGCGGCGCAGCGCCTCGCGCCAGCCGCGGCCCGCTACCTCCACGATGTAGGGCAGCGTCGCGTTGGTCAGCGCGTGCGTGGAGGTGTTCGGTACCGCGCCGGGCATGTTGGCGACGCAGTAGAAGACCGAGTCGTGCACCGGGAAGGTCGGCTCGGCGTGCGTGGTCGGCGTCGAGTCCTCGAAGCAGCCGCCCTGGTCGATCGCGATGTCGACAAGAACACTTCCGGGCTTCATCCGGGACACCAGGTCGTTGGTGACCAGCTTCGGGGCCTTGGCTCCGGGGATGAGGACGGCGCCGACGACCAGGTCGGCCTCCAGCACGGCGCGCTCCAGCTCGAAGGCGTTGGAGGCGACGGTGCGCACCCGGGTGCCGAAGATCCTGTCGGCCTCGCGGAGCTTGTTGACGTCCTTGTCGAGCAGCGTGACGTGGAAGCCGAGGCCGACGGCGATCTGGGTGGCGTTCCAGCCGGAGACACCGCCGCCGATGACGACCGCGCGGCCCGGGTCGACACCGGGCACACCGCCGGGCAGCACGCCGCGCCCGCCCGCCGAGGCCATCAGGTGGTAGGCGCCGACCTGCGGGGCGATGCGGCCCGCGACCTCGGACATCGGGGCGAGCAGCGGCAGCGTGCGGTTCGGCAGCTCGACCGTCTCGTAGGCGATGGCCGTGGTGCCCGCCTTGAGCAGCGCGTCCGTGCACTCCCGGGAGGCGGCCAGGTGCAGGTAGGTGAAGAGCGTCAGGTCCTTGCGGAGCCTGTGGTACTCCTCGGCGACCGGCTCCTTGACCTTGAGCAGCAGGTCGGCGGTGGCCCACACCTCGTCGGCGGTGTCCAGGACGGCGGCGCCTGCCGCGGTGTACTCGCCGTCGGGGATGGAGGAGCCCGCTCCGGCGTTCTTCTCGACGAACACCTGGTGGCCGTTCCGGACCAGTTCCATCACCCCGGCCGGGGTGATGGCGACGCGGAACTCGTTGTTCTTGACCTCGCGGGGGATACCGACCTTCACGTCGATCACGGTCCTTCACTCAGGGTGCAGAAGGCAGTAGAGACGCCGGGTCGCGCATGCTCGAAGACATCGGGGTACCGCGGCGAGACCAGTCTAATAAAGGAGGCTGAGCTGTCTAGCCTTACAAACGGTCGATCTTTTTCGCTATCGCTATACGTTTCGCAGGTTGCGAGGTGTCGGGCCCGGAGTCACGCGCCCGACGGCCGCTCCGTGGCCCCCGCGCGGCCTCCCGCGCGCCCGGCACCCGGTTCCGCTCGGCCCGCCGCGCCCTGCCGGCCCTCCGCGCCGACCGCCTGCGCACCGGCCCCCTCCCGGCTCGCCTCCCCGGCCGCCGCGCCGTCGAAGCGGGGCGGCGGCAGGGTGCCGAGCAGCCGTTCCGCCGCCGTACGGTGCCGCTGGGCCGCACGCAGATCGCCGACCCGCTCGCACACCCCGGCAGCACGCAGCTCCAGCGCCGCCGCGAGCCGCCCGTCCCCCGCGCCGCGCGCCGCCGACAGTGCCTGGTCGCACGAGCGCAGCGCCTCGTGCGGGCGCCCGGCGCACTCCTGCACGCGCGCGACCTCCGCCAGCGCACGCGCCTGCGCCGCCGGGTCGCGGAGCCTGCGGAACGCCGAGGCCGAAGCGCGCCAGGCACGCAGTGCCTCGTCCCAGTGCTCCGCGTAGGTGTGGACCGCCCCGATCCGGCCGTGGAGCCGCGCCGCGGCCTCACGGTCGGCGCGCTCCCCCCGGGTCAGCCGCAGCGCCAGCGCCCTGCCGTACCAGTCGGCGGCCCGCTCCCAGTCCTCCAGCTCGGCGTAGCCGCCGGCCAGCGACTCCATGGCACGCCCGGCCGCCCACTCGTCCTCCCCCTCCCGCGCGGCGTCCAGGGCCGCGCGGTAGCGCACCAGGGCGCCCTCGAAGCGGTCGGTGCCCGCGTCGAGGTCCCCCAGGTTGAGCAGCGCTGCCGCCCGCTCCCTGTGCATTCGGCCCCGCTCGGCCACCCGCAGCACCAACTCGTGCAGCCGGTAGAGCTCGGGCGCGGCCTCCTCGGGATCCCGGTGCGCGTCGAAGGCGCGGGCCAGCGCGGAGATCATCCGCCGGGCCAGCGTGTCCAGCTCGCCGCCGCCCTCCGCGACGGCCATCCGCGCCGCCGCGAGCAGCGCCGGACGCCGCGCCTGGAGCCAGGAGCGCGCCTCGCTGCGGTGTGCGAAACGCAGCCCACGCGGCATCCCTGCCAGTCTTTCGCGCCCCGGCGAACCGGCAGGCTCGCACACCGCACGGCACGCCTGGAGCTGACGCACCAGCCGCTCCAGCATCCGGGCCCGCGCCAGCATCGCGTCGGCGGGACGTTCGTGTGCCGCGAGTTCGGCGCGCAGCAGCGGATCCAGGCAGCCCGGCACCTGGTAGCGGTCCCCGCCCAGCGCGCGCAGCAGTCCGAGCCGTACGAACTCGTCCAGTGCCAGGCACGCCGTGCTCACCGAGCATCCGCCGAGCGACGACGCCGTCTGCGGGTCGACGCATCCGGCCGGAGCGAGCGCCAGCAGCCGCAACAGCCGCGCGGAGGAACGCGCCAGTGAGCCGTGCACCAGTTGGAACGCCCGCACGAGCGGCTCGGGGGTTCCCCGCGCGGTCGTCCGTTCGGCGCCGGTCGCCTCCCGCACCGGCACGGGAACGCCGGTCTCCGCGGTCTCGGCCGGCTCGCGCGCGGGTCCGGGTCCGGACTCCGCGGCGCCGCGCGCCCCGTCCGCCCCCTGTCCGGTGAGGCCGCCGCCGTCCTCCGGCTCTGCTCCCTCGGGTCCCGCGGCCACCTCGGCGAGGGCATTCGCGGCCTGCTGGACGGAGAGCATGGGGCGGGAGCCCAGCCAGCCCCCCATCAGCGTCAGCGCCGCGGGCAGGTCACCGCACTGCTCGGCGAGCGTCTCCGCGCTGCGCGGGTCCACCGTGAAGCGGGGTGAGGAACCCGCGTACCGGGCCAGCAGCGCCACGGAAGCGGACCGCTCCAGTCCCCCCAGGGTGCAGGGCCGTACGTCGGGTACGTCGGTCAGCGGGCCGGTCGCGACGGCGACGACGAGGCAGTCCCGGCCCCCCGGCACCAGGTCGAGAAGCTGCTCGGAGTCCGCGACGTCGTCCAGCAGCAGCACGGTGCGGCCCCGGTGGGTGAGGGCGGCACGGAAGGCCTCCGCGACGGCGGCCTCGTCCGCACCGGGCGCGGGCACCGCGTACTGGTACGGACGGGGAGCGGCCTGCCCGGCCGCACCGGGGCCGGGCGACGCGGCCAGCGCGGCCAGCAGGTCGCGGGCGGTGCGTTCGGTCGGCACGGGGGCGCCGCCCGGATCGGTGAGGCGGGCCCGCAGCACGCCGCCCGGGTAGCGGTCAGCGACCCGCCGGACGAACTCCTCCGCCAGAGCGGTACGGCCCGACCCGGGCGCGCCGGCGATCAGCAGAATGCGGCAGTGCGGCGGGGGCTGCCCGGCCAGTGTGTGCAGCCCGACGCGCTCGATGTCCTGGCGCAGTGCGCTCAGTTCGCGGCCGCGGCCCGTGAACGGGTGGGGGCTCGGCCCCGTCGCTGCGGGCTCCCCCGCCTGGTCTGTCACGGGCTACGCTCCCGTTCGCTGTTCACCTGGTGTGCGCGAGACGCATCACTGGCGAGCGTAGTTCACCGCGTACCGCGAGCCGGGGCCGACAATCGCCCCCACCGTCTCGAAAATCACCACACCGGCTCACACCCGCTCCTGAGAGGCAGGGAAGCACGCGGTACCGCCGTGGCCGGCTCACCCTCGCCGGGGCGGGCAGGCGGCCCCCCGGGGGCTCCTGAAGACCGGAGCCCCCAACAGGTGGGGGCGGCGCGTGGAGTTACCGCGCCTCGAACGGCCGGGCCGGCCACGGCGCCTGCGCCGCCCGCAGCGCCCCGGGGCCGCCCCCGCTCGCCAGCGCGGCGCTCAGCGCCAGGCACCCCACCACGAGGCAGTTGTTGTGCAGCTCACCGGCGAGGGCGCCGCGCACCAGCTCTTCCAGCGGAACACGCGCGACCTCCATGTCGGCCTCCTCCTCGGAGACCTCGAAGCGCTCGCCCTCGACCTCGGACAGCTGACGGGCGAGGAAGATGCGTACGGCCTCGTCGCTGCCGCCCGGGGTGGTGTAGACGTCGACGAGGACCCGCCAGTCCTCGGCCTTCGTGTGGGCCTCCTCGTACAGCTCGCGCTCCGCCGCGGCGAGCGGGTTCTCGCCGGGGACGTCGAGGAGCCCGGCGGGGATCTCCCACAGCTTCTCGCGCACGGGGTGCCGGTACTGGTTGACGACCAGCACGCGGTCCTGCTCGTCGAGGGCGAGGATGGCCACGGACCCGGGGTGGGTCTGGTAGTCGCGGCCGACGACGGAACCGTCGGGCATGACGACCTGGTCGGTGCGCACACCGGTCTTGTTGCCCTGGAACGGGGTGGAGGTCGCGGTGACCTCCCACTCCTCGGGCGTGTCGGAGATGCGGGTGGCCATGGTGCTCACTCTCCCTGCTGGCGCGCGACGGCGGCCTTGACCAGACCGGCGAACAGCSGGTGCGGCCGGGTGGGGCGGGAACGCAGCTCCGGGTGGGCCTGGGTGGCCACCAGGTAGGGGTGGACCTCGCGCGGGTACTCGACGTACTCGACCAGCTTGTTGTCCGGCGAGGTGCCGGAGAAGACGAGTCCCGCCTTCTTCTCCAGCTCGGTGCGGTAGTGGTTGTTGACCTCGTACCTGTGGCGGTGGCGCTCTTCGACGTAGGGCTCGTCGCCGTAGGCCTCGCGGACGAGGGAGCCCTCGGCGAGCTTGGCCGGGTACAGGCCCAGCCGCATGGTGCCGCCCATGTCGCCCTCGCCGGCGACGATGTCGAGCTGTTCCTCCATGGTGGAGATGACCGGGTGCGCGGTGGACTGGTCGAACTCGGTGGAGTTGGCGTCCGTGATGCCGGCCAGGTTGCGGGCGCCCTCGATGACGATGCACTGGAGGCCCAGGCACAGGCCGAGGAGGGGGACGCGGTTCTCGCGGGCGTAGGTGATGGCGCCGACCTTGCCGTCCACGCCGCGCTCGCCGAAGCCGCCGGGGATGCAGACGGCGTCGCAGTCGCCGAGCTGGCGTTTGGCGCCCTCGGGGGTGCGGCAGTCGTCGGAGGTGACCCACTTGATCTTCACGCGGGCCCGGTTGGCGAAGCCGCCGGCACGCAGCGCCTCGGTGACCGACAGGTAGGCGTCGGGCAGGTCGATGTACTTGCCGACCAGCGCGACGGTGACCTCGTGGTCGGGCTGGTGGACGCGGCGCAGCAGGTCCTCCCACTGGGTCCAGTCCACGTCGCGGAAGGGCAGGTCGAGCTTGCGCACGACGTAGGCGTCCAGGCCCTCGGAGTGCAGGACCTTGGGGATGTCGTAGATGGAGCGGGCGTCCTTGCAGGCGACGACGGCCGCGTCGTCCACGTCGCACATCAGCCCGATCTTGCGCTTGATGGAGACGGGCACGTCGCGGTCGGCCCGCAGCACGATCGCGTCGGGCTGGATGCCGATGTTGCGCAGCGCCGCGACGGAGTGCTGGGTGGGCTTGGTCTTCAGCTCGCCGGAGGGGCCGATGTAGGGCAGCAGCGAGATGTGGACGACGAAGACGTTGTCGCGGCCCACCTCGTGGCGGACCTGGCGGACGGCCTCCAGGAAGGGCAGCGACTCGATGTCGCCGACGGTGCCGCCGACCTCGGTGATGACGACGTCCACGTCGTCGGTGGCCATGCGGCGGATGCGGTTCTTGATCTCGTTGGTGATGTGCGGGATCACCTGCACGGTGTCGCCCAGGTACTCGCCGCGCCGCTCCTTGGCGATGACCGTGGAGTAGACCTGGCCCGTGGTGACGTTGGCGGTGCCGTCGAGGTCGACGTCGAGGAACCGCTCGTAGTGGCCGATGTCCAGGTCGGTCTCGGCGCCGTCGTTGGTGACGAACACCTCACCGTGCTGGAAGGGGTTCATCGTGCCGGGGTCGACGTTGAGGTAGGGGTCGAGCTTCTGCATGGTGACCCGCAGACCCCGGGCCTTGAGCAGGGCGCCCAGGCTGGAGGCGGTGAGCCCCTTGCCGAGCGAGGAGGCGACACCCCCGGTGACGAAGAGGTGCTTGGTCGTCATGGACGTAGGCGGCATGGCCAAGAGGGGGCTCCCGTGGTCGCTTGGTGGGGTGCGGAGGCTGCATCCTGGAGGGGTGTCCGTCCGGGTGGGGCCTCGCTGCGGTTCGGGGGGCTGGCGTCTCGAACACATCGCGTTCGCGGCCCACCGCTCCACGGGCTACCAGCGTAACAGTGCCGCTGGGGCGGTGCCGCTGCCGAGGTCGGCGGGGCGGCCGGGGAAGCCGTCACACGCGCCCCAGGGTGATGGTGGAGTCGCACCAGGTGAACGCGGTAGCGAAGGTCACCCCATCGGCGCACCCGGACTCTGCGGACCGTCGGGCGGAAGGGATCACAGCGTCGTATCCTGCACGGACACTTGCCAAGGACAGGCAGAAACACACAGGTCAACCAGCACGTCCCACGGGGGCGTCGCCGTTCGTTTTCGTTCGACTGGAGATGCACGTGGCTGGGCGCATCGAGGATTACGCACTCATCGGGGATATGCAGACAGCTGCCCTTGTGGGCAGAGACGGGGCGGTGGATTGGCTGTGCCTGCCCCGCTTCGACTCCCATGCCGTCTTCGCGGGCCTGCTCGGCACCGAGGAGCACGGTTTCTGGCGGGTGGGCCCCACCCACCCCGCGGGCGGCGACCCGCCACGGGCCGACCGCCGCCGGTACCGGGGGGACTCCCTCGTACTGGAGTCGGAATGGGACACCCCCAGGGGCACCGTCCGCATCATCGATTTCATGCCTCCGCGTGAGTCCCACGCACCGCAGCTGGTGCGGATCGTGGAGGGCGTCAGCGGCCGGGTGCGGATGCGCTCGTCGCTGCGGATGCGGTTCTCCTACGGCTGGGTCGTGCCGTGGGTGCACAAGCAGGGGCAGCGCACGGCCGCGGTCGCCGGGCCCGACTCCGTGTGGCTGGACACCGAGGTCGACAGCTACGGCAAGGATCTGACGACCTACTCCGACTTCACCGTCGGCCCCGGCGACCGGGTGGCGCTGACGATCAGCTGGGAGGCGTCGCACCGCGAGCCGCCGCCGCTTCCCGAGCCGGAGGAGGCGCTGCACACCACCGAGGAGTTCTGGCGCGACTGGGTCGAGACGTGCACGTACCACGGCCCCTACCGGGAGGCCGTGGTCCGGTCGCTGATCACGCTGAAGGCGCTCACCTACGCGCCGACCGGCGGGATCGTCGCCGCACCGACCACGTCGCTGCCCGAGGCGATCGGCGGAGAGCGGAACTGGGACTACCGCTTCACCTGGCTGCGGGACGCCGCCATCACCCTCTCCTCCCTGCTGCGCACCGGATACCGCGAGGAGGCCAGGGCCTGGCGCGAGTGGCTGCTGCGCGCGGTGGCCGGCGACCCGGAGAACCTCCAGATCATGTACGGCATCGCGGGCGAACGCGAGCTGTCCGAGGCCGAGTTGACCTGGCTGCCCGGCTATGAGAACTCCCAGCCGGTACGCGTCGGCAACGGCGCGGCCGGCCAGCTCCAACTGGACGTGTACGGCGAGGTCGTCGAGGCCCTGCATCTGGGCCACATGACGGGTCTGGCCCGCAACGACTACGCGCAGCTCCTTCAGCTGAAGCTCATCGGCTATCTGGAGGACCACTGGGACGAGCCGGACGAGGGCATCTGGGAGGTGCGCGGGCCGCGCCGGCACTTCGTCCACTCGAAGGTGATGGCCTGGGTGGCCGTCGACCGCACGGTCAAGATGATCGAGGCGGGCGACGTGGACGGCCCGGTCGAGCGCTGGCGCAACCTGCGCGAGGAGATCCACCGCGAGGTGTGCGAGAAGGGCTACGACAAGGAACGCAACACGTTCACGCAGTCCTACGGCTCCCAGGAGCTGGACGCCTCGCTGCTGCTGATCCCGCAGATGGGCTTCCTGCCGCCGGACGACAAGCGGGTCATCGGCACCATCGAGGCCATCCAGCGCGAGCTGTCGACCGAGGACGGTTTCGTGCTGCGTTACCCGACCAGCGCCGAGACCGGCCCGGACGGCGAGGCGTGCGAGAACGTGGACGGACTCGCCGGCGAGGAGGGTGCCTTCCTGGCCTGCTCGTTCTGGCTCGCCGACGATCTGGCGATGATCGGCCGGGTCGACGAGGCACGGAAGCTGTTCGAGAAGCTGCTGGCCCTCCGCAACGACGTGGGCCTGCTGGCGGAGGAGTGGGACTCGGCCGGCCAGCGGCAGGTGGGCAACTTCCCGCAGGCCTTCAGCCACGTCCCGCTGATCGACACCGCCCTGCGGCTGACCGCCTCCGGGGCCTACGGGGTCTGAGACGTCGGGGCCTTGGATCCACAGGTCCGGGGCCCGGCGGAATCCGAAGTGAGAGCGCCCGGGGTGCACAGGCGAACCGGGCGCACTGCTGTGTCTGCGGGGGCGTGGAGCCGCGCGGAGCCGCGTGGATGCTCCGGCGTGCGCCCCGCCCCCCGGTCTCGGGTCGTGCGGGCTGCGGGCTGCGGGCTGCGGGCTGCGGGCTGCGGGCTGCGGGCTGCGGGCTGCGGGCTGCGGGCTGGCGACGCTGCGGTGCGCGACGCCGTTTCGGGTCAGCGGCCGGCCGCGGTGCGGGTGAGTTCGTCGTAGAGGCTGAGGACCTGGGCCGCGGCGTCGTCCTCGTTCGGCCACGTACGGGCGCGGGCGCGGCCCGCCCTGGACAGTTCCGCGCGGCGGTCGTGATCGGTCAGCAGGGTCAGGACCGCGGCAGCCAGCGAGTCGGCGTCGCCCCAGGGCACCAGCACGGCGGCGTCCGAGACGAGTTCGGGAACGCCGCCGCCGTCGGCCGCCACCAGCGGCACGCCGGAGCGCAGGGCCTCCTGGGCGACCAAGGAGCGGCCCTGGCAGCGGCCCGGCACCAGCGCCACGTCCGCGCCCGCCAGCAGCCGCAGCGCGTCGTCGCGCCGTCCCAGCAGCCGGGCGGGCAGCGCTTCGCGGTCGATACGGCGCTGCAGCGCGGCCCGCTGCGGCCCCTCCCCCGCCAGGGCGAGCAGCGGTGGCGGGTCGAGCCTGCGCCAGGCGCGGGAGGCGGTCAGCGCCGTCTCGTGCCCGCGTCGGCCGTCGAGGCGTCCGACGGCCATGACCAGCGGCCGGTCGAGCGCGCCGAGGCCCGCACGCACCTTGTGACGCAGTGTCTCCGCGCCGTCCGCCGAGCCGTCGAGCGAGCCGTCCGCCGAGCCGTCTGGCGGACCGGCGTGCGGACCGGCGACGGGGATGGGGATGGGGGCCGGAGCCAGCCGCGCGTCGCGGGCGCCGCTGCGGCGCGCCGCGTCGACCAGCGCCGTGGTGGCGCCGAGCACGACGGTCGCCGCGCGGGCGACGCGCCGGGCCAGCAGCCTGGTCACCAGCTCGCGGGCGGCGTCGGCGCGAGTGGGGCGGGCGGGCCCTGGTCCGGGCGGGGCGTGCCAGGTGACGACGAGGGGGGTGCCCTGGCGCCCTGGGCCGAGCGCGAGGGCGGCCAGGAGCCCGGCGTGCGGCCCGTGTGCGTGGACGAGGTCGGCGTCCTGGCACGCGGCGCGCAGCGAGACGGCCGTCTCGGCTTCCGTGCGGCCCCGCAGCACCCGCACGTCCGCTCCGGTTCCGGTGAAGGCGTGCCGCAGCGCGGGGTCGTGCCGGGCGCAGACGGTGATCCGTGCGCCGCGGGCGGTCAGGCCCTGGGCGAGGGAGCGTGCGTAGGCCGTCGCGCCGGCCGAGGGGCACTCGCCGCCGTCCGGGCCGTCGGCGCCGCCCAGCACGTGCACCGCGTGCGTCGGCCGCGCGCCGACCGGTGACCGGCGCGGGGCGGGGGTGCGGCTCGGGCTCACGGCGGG
>NZ_JASKYT010000247.1:0-12722 GCF_041028275.1 Streptomyces sp. PU-14G | reverse complement strand
TGGAGCGCTCGCTCCGCGACGCCGCGGTCCATCCGGTCGCGGAGGGCGACGTACCGGCCGGCACGGACACCCGCGCCCTCGCCGCGTTCTACGCGACGGTCCTCTTCGGCCTCTCCGTCCAGTCACGGGACGGTGCCTCGCGGGACGATCTCCTCGCGGTGGTGGACGCCGCCATGGCCTCGTGGGACGCCCTCGTGCGCACTACACCCGAACGCTGACCCCCAGCCGTGTCACTGCCGTTCGGGTCCCTTCGGGTCCGTTCGGGTCCGCTCGGGTGTTCGGCGTCCGGTCCGGTGGGATGTCCGCCGCGGGCGCGCGGCACGGGTCGTGGGTCGGCCCGTCCCCGAACTGCTCGCTCTCGCCCGGGAGGGCCGGCGCCTCCACCTCGCCGGGCGGACCGCGGTCACCGCTTGCCGGTCCGTACCGCTCCCGCGCTCGCGGCGACCACCATCGCGATCGCGGCGCACTGGGCCGGTGACAGGCCCTGGTGGAGCACCAGGTATCCGGCCAGTGCGGCGACGGCCGGTGCCAGGCTCGTGAGCACCGCGAAGGTGGCCGCGGGCAGGCGGCGCAGGGCGAGCAGTTCCAGGGTGTAGGGCACGCCCGAGGACATCACCGCGATGGCCAGGCCCAGCGCGAGCACGCCGGGTTCGACCAGGGTCGCGCCGGCGGAGGTGACGCCGAGCGGCAGGCTGACGAGCGCGGCGACGGTCATCGCGATGGCGAGGCCGTCCAAGCGGGGGAAGCGGGCGCCCGCGCGGGCGTTGAGCAGGATGTAGGCGGCCCACATCGCCCCGGCGCCCAGCGCGAAGGCGACGCCGGGGAGGGTGAGCTGGTCGAAGCCGCCGCTGCCGAGCAGGTAGACGCCGGCCAGCGCGAGACCGGCCCACAGCAGGCCGGTGGCGCGGCGCGAGGTGACGGCGGACAGCAGCAGTGGCCCGAGCACTTCGAGGGTGACGGCCGGTCCCAGGGGGATGCGGTCGATCGCCTGGTAGAAGAGCATGTTCATGCCGCCGAGGGCGAGGCCGAAGCCGCCGACGACGGCCCAGTCGGCACGGGTGTAGCCGCGCAGCCGGGGCCGGGTGACGACCAGCAGCAGGACGGCGGCGAGCACGATCCGCAGGGCGACCGTGCCGAGCGCGCCGGCCCGGGGGAAGAGCAGCGCGGCGAAGGCCGACCCGAACTGGACGGACACCGTCCCGGCCAGCACGAGGCCGACACCGGCGAGGCTGCCGCGCCCCGTGGTCCCGCCGACATGCACGCGGACAGGCGCAGCCTCCGGCCCGGCCGCCGCCTCCGGCCCGGAGGTGGCGGCCGGGCCGGAGCCCCTGGAGCCCTCGGGGCCCCCGGGGTCCCCGCCGGAGGCGGACGTGGGCGTGGGTGTGGGCGAGACGGCGGAGGCGGGCGCGGTTACGGGGCCGGGTGCGGGCAGGGACGTCGCGGCGGCGGGGTCGGGCGCGGTGGAGGTCATGGCCTTCACGCTAGGGATTCATCCAAGCCGGGTGAAATGCCGATTCCGCAGCGGTTATGCTCGGGAGGCATGACCATGGAGCTGCGCCACCTGCGTGCCTTCCTCGCCATCGCCGAGGCGGGCAGTGTCACCCGAGCCGCCGCCCGCCTCCACGTGGGGCAGCCCGCGCTCTCCCGCACCCTGCGCCAGCTCGAGGACCATCTGCGTACCCGCCTCGTCGACCGGTCCACGCACCACCTCGAACTCACCGCCGAGGGGCGCGTGTTCCGCGACAAGGCCGCGGCGGCCCTCGCCGCGGTCGAGGTCGCTCTCGACCCCCGCGGGCTGACGGCTTGGCCGCTGCGTCTCGGTCACACATGGGCGGCGCTCGGCGACCACACCGTGCCGTTGATGCGCCGCTGGGACGAGGTGCATCCGGGCGTGCCGCTGGAGCTGCGGCGGATCGACGACGCCACCGCGGGACTCACGCGGGGTGCGGTCGATGTGGCCCTGCTGCGTGGCACGGTCACCGCCCCCGGGATCGCCACGCGTCTGCTGCTGCGGGAGGAGAGGGTGGCGGTCGTCTCGGCGGACAGCCCCTTGGCCGCGCTGCCCCGCGTGACGCTGGCGGACCTCGCCACCCGCCCGATCGCTCTGAACACCGTCTCGGGTACGACGACGATGGACCTGTGGCCGCCCACGGCCCGGCCCCCCGGGGCCATCGAGGTGACCAACACCGACGAGTGGCTCATCGCGATCGCCGCGGACCGCGCCGTGGGGGTGTCCACGACGGCCACCCCGCGCAACCACACGCACCCCTCGCTGGTCTACCGCCCGCTGGTGGACGCGCCGGCCGTTCCGGTGGTCCTCGCCTGGCGCGAGGGGCCCGGCCACCCGGCCGTTCCCGATCTTGTGGCGTTGGCGTACGAGGTCGTCGCGGGCGACGGAGCGGGCGGCGGAGCGGGTGAGGGCGACTCGCCGTAGCCCGGGCGGGGGAGGGGAGGCGCCAGCACCCGCGCCGACACCGACACCGGCACCGGCACCCCGCGCCGGGAGCACCGGCACTCGCGTCGGCGCAGGCTCAGCCGTCGGCACGGGCTCAGCCGCCGGCGCAGGCTCAGCCGTCGGCGCCGGTCCGCCGCGCGGTGACCACCACCGACGTGTACGGCATGGTGAAGGCGCCGCCCATGGCGTCGATGGCGGCGCCGGTCGCCGACATCAGTTCCTCGAGTGTGGCGGCCGGCATCCGGGCCGCCACGCCGCTGGTCGGTATCTGGTCCAGCCAGGCGTCACGCGTGTAGGACTGCTCCCACGCGAACCGCCACTCCTCGGGCTCCTCGAACGCGTCGGCCTGCCGTATCCCGTCGGCGGCCTGGGCGAGCAGCGCCACGTGTCCTTCGAGGGCGGGCTTCGCCCACTGGTTGAGCGGCTCGTTCGGCAGCACCCGCTGGTGCACTTCGTGGAAGGCCGCCGCGACCTCGGGCGAGGGCCTGGGGACGTTCCAGAACAGGGCCAGCCTGCCGCCCGGGCGCAGCACCCGGGCCGCCTTGGCCGCTCCGGCGACGGGGTCGACCCAGTGCCAGGTCTGGCCCGCGACGACCGCGTCGAACACGCGACCGGCCGCGTCCCAGTCCTCGAACGTCGCCACCTCGGTCTCCACGCCGCCGCGCCGCGCGAACTCGGCCATCCGTGCGTCCACGTCGACGCCGAGCACGCGGCATCCGGCCGCGTGGAACTGGCGGGCGGCGATTCCGGTGCCGCAGCCGACGTCGAGCACGTACGGTCCCGGGCTGCCGGTGGCGATCCGCCGCACCAGCGCTGTCGGATAGCGGGGGCGCGCCCGGTCGTAGCGCTCGGCGTCCGAGCCGAACGACTCGGCCATCCGGCGTTCCTGGTGGGATGCGGGCGTGGCGGACTGTGCGCCGTCCGGCGGTAGAGTGGGCATGCGCCCACCGTAGTGGGCAGATGCCCACTAGGCAACGGAAAGGGATCGGAGTGCCGACAGGAGTGCACCTGAGCGACGTACGCGGCAGGCTCTTCGACGCCGCCGAACGCGTCCTGCTCCGCGAGGGGCCCAGCGCGCTCACCAGCCGTGCCGTCACCACGGAAGCCGACTGCGCCAAGGGGGTACTGCACCGGCACTTCACCGACTTCGACGGTTTCCTCGCCGCACTCGTCCTCGACCGCATCGCCCGGCTCGACGCGCAGGGCCGCGCCCTGTGCGACGCGGCCGGGAGCCGCACCGTCGCCGACAACCTCACGGACGCGCTGACGACCCTGTTCGAGTCCGTCGCCGTCGCGATCGTCGGCCTCGTCACCTCGCGCGACGAACTGCGAGCCAGGCTGCGCGCGTCCCGCCCCACGGGCGTCCCGCTGCTCGCCGAGGCCACGGCGATGATCGCCGCCTACCTCGCCGCCGAACGCGACCTCGGCCGCGTCGCGGCCGACGCCGAGGTCGACGTGCTGGCTCCCACGCTGATCGGCGCCGCACACCTGCTGTTCGCCGACCGCACGGGCGCCCCGCCCCACGCGGCGGACGTGCACCGGGCTGTCACCACGGTCCTCGCCGGATCCCGGTAGTTCCGCGCGAGCCGGCCCCACCCGGGCCGACCCGCCCGCCGTCAGTCCCGCGGGCCGTCGGGCGGCTCCTCCTCGATCTTCATGTCCTCCGCGTCGTCCGCCCCGAAGCCGCGGTCCAGCAGCTTCGCCGCGTCCTGGAACCGGTCGTCGCTGTTGAGGACCGCGCCGACGAACTCCTTGTCGCCACGGGTGGCGGCGAACACCAGGCACTCGCCCGCCTTGGCGGTGGTCCCGGTCTTGATGCCGACGACACCGTCGTACGCGCCGAGGAGATGGTTGGTGTTGTTCCAGGTGTAGTAGCGGGTGCGGCCGTTGGCGGCCGGGGCCTCGCTCTTGAACTTCTCGGTCTTGACGGCCTTCCGGAACACGGGGTTCTGCATCGCGTGCCGGGCCAGCTTCACCAGTTCCTGCGGGGTACTGGAGTCCTTGCCCGTGCCGTCGAAGGTGGAGAACGTCGTCTTGTTCAGATGCAGCGACTCGGCCTTGGCGTTCATCTTCCCGACGAAGGACTTCACCCGCTGGGACCGGGTGTCGCCCTCACCGAAGGTGTCGGCCAGCGCGTAGGCGGCATCGGCGCCCGAGGGCAGCAGCGCGGCGTAGAGCAACTGGCGGACGGTGAGCTTGTCGCCGGTCTGCAGGTCAGCCGTGCTGGCGTGGTGCTCGCTGACATAGTCGCGGTACGCCTGCGCGACGGGAACCCGGAGCCCCAGGTCCACGTTCTCGGTGTCGAGGACGACGGAGGCGACCATGATCTTCGTCGTGCTCGCGATCGGGCGGACGCTGTCGGCCTCCTTGGCGAAGACCGACGTGCCGCCCTTGCCGCTCACGTCCACCAGCGCGGCGCCCTTGGCGGCGACTTTCGGAGGAGCGTTGTTGTGCGAGATGACGGCGTGGGCGACCAGTGGGGTGGCGACGAGCAGCGCCCCGCCGCCGGCAACGGCGGCAACGACCTTACGGCTCGGCTTTCTGACAGTCATCAAGAAGTGCTCCGCATCTGCGGTATGGCGTTCGTTCTGTGGGGGGTGCTGCGCGCGGCGGCGACGCGCGCGCTTGCTCCGCCGCCTGTCGAGGGCGTGAAGCCGGACGCCTGCCGCCGAAGCTCGCACTGGGTTCACGGGAACGCGGGTTCACCGGTTCAATCCGGCGCGCCGTCACGGGATCACCGGGCGCGCATCAGATGTGACGGCGCGCGCCGGGGGAAAGTTCACGGGAACGGGAAACTTTTCCCGCCACGCGGAGCGGCCGACCGCCGACGCCGGCCGGCCCGCGCGGCGAGCCACCAGCCAGAGGGCAGAGCCACCAGCCAGAGGGCATGAAGGGCTTGCGACTCGTGTGTGGAATGCTCCGGTTGCGGAAGTTGCCCGCGACGCGCGCCTGCTGGACGGACTGCGAGGAGTCTCATGGACACCGGCCCCACTCCCACCGTTTCCCCCGCGCCCCGGCCCGCCGCCGGGACCGCCTCCACAGCGCTCCATGTCGCCCACCCCTGAACGGAGCGTCGACGCCGAGAGCGTCAGACGCGAGATCCTCGACGAGGGCGCGGGCTCTGAGCCGTACGTCCTGCGCGACGCCCGCGTCGGAAGCGGGTTACGGCTCGACGGAGCCGAGGTCCGGCGGGCCGTGCGGTTCGAGGCGTGCCGGTTCGACGAGGTCGTCAGCCTGGAGGGCGCGACGACACTCGCCGTGGCCTTCGTCGGCTGCGCGCTGCCCGGGCTGAGGGCATCGACCACCCGGTGCGGAGGACGGCTCGACCTGCGCCGGTCGGCCATCGGCGAGCGCGACGGCACCGAGAGCGCCGTGGACCTGGTACACGCCGACATCGCGGGCGGCATACGGCTCGACGGGGCGCATCTGGTCGCACCGGGGCGGGTCGCGCTGGAAGGGGGCGGGCTCGTCGTCCGGGGCGGCGTCTTCTGCGAAGACGGCTTCGTCGCGGAGGGCGAGATCGGCTTCCCCGGTGCTGAGTTGCCGGGCGGTCTGTGGATGAGGGGGGCGCGGATCGCAGTCGGTGCGGCGGACGTGTTCGCGTTCCACGGAGACGCCGTGAAGGCGTCCAACGTGCGGCTCCAGGGCCTGCGGGCCGACGGCCGGATACGGCTGCGCGGCGCACAGGTGGACGACCTGGTCTCCCTCCAGAACGCGGAACTCACCGGGTCCGGCTCGTCGGTCATGTGCGTGGGGATGCGGACCGAGGCGCTCGACCTGCGGTTCGCCCGACCGCCCGCGGGCGGCGTGAACCTGCGCAACGCACACGCGAGCCGTCTTCAGGACGATCCCCGCGCCTGGCCCACGACGCTCGGCCTGGACGGGTTCACGTACGACTGGCTCGGCGAGACCGCGGCCACGCGCCGCGAGGACGTGAGGAACCGGCTTGCATGGCTGCGCTACGAGCGGGTTTACGCGCCGCAGACGTACGAGCAACTCGCCTCGCACTACCGGAGGTCCGGGCACGAGGACGAGGCGCGCCGTGTGCTCCTCGTGCGGGAGCGGCGGCGCCGGTCGACGCTCGGTGCGGCCGGACGGGCCTGGGGCTGGCTGCTCGAAGCCACCGTGGGGTACGGATACCGGCCGTGGATAGCCGGGATCTGGCTCGCGGTGCTCACACTGCTCGGCTCGGCCGTCTTCGCCGCGCACACCCCTGTTCCGAACAAGAAGGGCGAGGGCGCACCGTTCAACCCCGTCGTGTACGCCCTCGACCTCATGGTGCCGATCGGCGGGCTCGGCCAGCGGGACGGCTGGCACTGGGACGAGGGGGCCGTACAAGGGCTCGCGTACGGGCTTGTCGCGGTCGGCTGGATCCTGACAACGACGGTCGTGGCGGGCGTGACCCGCACACTGAGCCGCAATTAGGGCTCAGCCGGCAGGTGCTGCCGCTCGCCGGCCCGGGGGTGTCACGCCGCCGCCGTGGGGCGGCGTGCGGCGACGCGGTACCGAGCGGTCCCGCGTAGAGCAGCCCCCCCGGCAGCAGGGGGCCTGCGTCACTGCCTGAGGGGGGATGAGTCAGCGGTTGGTGGTGGTGTGGGTGGTGAACGCCGCCCAGGCGGTGGGGGAGACGACGAGGGTGGGCCCGGCGAGGTTCTTGGAGTCCCGCACGTGCACGGCGTGCGAGCAACTTGCGACCTCCAGGCATGCGCCGCCTTCGCTGCCGCTGTAGCTGGACTTGTGCCAGGAGTAGGCAACTTCGAGACAAGCGCCGCCCTCGTCACCGCTGTAGCTGGACTTGAACCACGTCAGGGCGTCGGTGTCCGGTGTGGACGGTGCGTTGCTCATGCCTCTCCTAGCAGCCGATCCAGCAGACTCCGGGAGTCTTCGATGTTGAGAGCCTGAGTGCGCAGCATCGCATACTTCCGAACGAGGATGCTGACCTCGTATGCCTCGGAGACGAGCATGCTGCCGCGCTGCGTCTCCATGTACCCCAGCAGTTCGTTCTCCGGTGTTTCCAAGACGACGAAGGGGCCGTTGAGTCCTGCGTGGCTCTCGCGCCCCAGCGGCATGATCTGGATCGACAGTCCCGGGATATCCGCGTCCCGCCGAAGGCGCCGCAATTGCCCTCGCCGCACGGCGTCACCGCCGAGGCGATCCAGCAGTACGGCCTCGGAGATGACGAAGCTCGCGGAGGGCGGAGTCTTCCGTTGGAGCACCTTCTGCCGGTCCATACGACCGGCGACCTGGACCTCAAGCTCATCCGCGTCCAGCGGCGGCTCCTTGCTCCGAAAGACCGCTCGGGCGTAATCCTCCGTCTGCAACAGTCCGGGCAACACCTGGTTCTCGAACCAATCGATGGCCAACGCTTCGCGCTCTCGGTCGATGAACTCTTCGGCCCACAGCGGGTACTTGTCCATCTCGGGGAGGTTGGCGACGGCAATCGCCAGCGAGTTCTTCGTTCCGAGGATGTCGTCCAACAGCTCCGCGAGATCGCTCTTGAGGGGGCGGCGGCCCTGTTCGATGGAGGCGATGGTCTCCTCGTCGACGCACGCCTGTTCGGCGAGCCCGCGCTGGGTGAAGCCCGCCACGCGGCGGTAGTTGGCCAGCAACTGGCCGACCATCTTCATGGCGGACGCATTCTTCTGACGCTTCTTCTGTGGCATAGCCATGTCTCTCCCCAACCCACGCCCGGTTGAGTTTTTGCCGAGGCCGTACAGCCGAGCTGTACGGCCTCTTCCTCTGGTGAGGGTATCCACGAAGCGCGACGGTTCTCTCATGAACCGGGAAAGTCATCTGCCCCATTTCCGGGAGCACTTCTACCGCAGAGAGCGCCGCTCTATTCCCCGTTCTCGCGCATTTGTGCGAGAAGCGCTCACCGCTTGGGGAGTGGGCGAGCGGCGCGACGACGTACTCGTCTGCGTCAGCGAGATCGCGACGAACGCGCTGCTGCACGGCGTACCGCCCGGACGGGGGTTCCGCGTCATGATCTGGCTGGATCATGACGGCCTGCTCCGCGTGGAGGTGCACGACAGTGGCGACGGCGCGCCCCGCGTCGGGTGCCCGGACGACGAGGCCGAGTCGGGCCGGGGCCTGCTCCTCGTCGAGACGCTGGCGGACAAGTGGGGGGTGGGGGAGCGGGACCCCGGCAAGGTGGTGTGGGCGGAGTTCGCCGGCTGCTACTCGCCCGGCTCGCGGTAACGGCGGAACCCGGAGGTGTCCAGCTTCCAGGGGCCGAAGGTCACGGGATCGCCGTAGATGTACGAGGCCGCGTGTTGGTAGCGGTTCCCCTCCGGACTCGACCGCATTTCGATCGTCCCCTTCCGAGGGTCGACCAAGAGGTAGTGGGCGATGCCCATGGCCGGGTACTCGACCATCTTCTCCCGGTAGTCGTTTTCCGGGTTCGACTTGGAGACGATCTCGATCACCGCGAGCACCTCGGTGGCGTCCACGGTCCAGCCTTCCTCGTCGAGTACGGTCTCGGGGAGGATGACGGCATCCGGACGGCGAATCCTCTGGAGAGCGGGATGCTCGACCTCGGGGCCGTTTTCGCAGACGTAGCCGGGGTGGGTCTCGACCAGTTGCCGGTTCAGCTGCTCCCGGATCCTGCGCACCGTACCCTCGTGACGCTTACTGGGGCTCATCATCATGAGGAGGGGGCCCGAGGCGCCGACCTCGACGTTCCACGTGCCTTCGAGTTGTTCGGAGTACTGCGCGAGCTCTTCGGCGATCTCCCGCATCCTGGCGTAGTCCATGCCGTGAATATAACGGGACACAGTAGGCCCTGCGGTTTGCGCGGAGCCGGAGGCAGCGTGACGTCCGTAAGCCGCCAGTGCCCGTCCCGTGCGGCGGACACGCTGGGGCGTATGACCAATGGGTTCGACGGCCTTGTCGACCGCTTCCGCACGGCGAGCGCGGGCTTCACCCGCACGCTCCGCGCCGTGCGGCGGCCCGAGCAGTGGTGCCGGCCGACGCCGTGCACCGAGTGGAACGTGCGCCAACTGGCCAACCACATGGCGCGGGGCAACCTCAACTACGTCACGCTCCTCGAAGGCGGCAGCGCGGAGGACTTCCTGCGGTGCCGGGACGTGGACGCGCTCGGCGACGCACCGGTGGACGCCTACGTCCGCTCCGTCGAGGCGTGCGCCGAGGCGTTCGGCCGGCCCGGGGCGCTGGATCGCACGCTCGACTACCCGCTCGGTCGGGTCGGCGGCCGGCAGGCGCTGGCCGTACGGATCACGGACAGCACCGTTCACACCTGGGACCTGGCGCGGGCGCTGGGGACGGACGACACCCTCGACCCCGCTCTCGTCGGCTGGATCGCCGACCACCTGGAGGCGATCTACGCGGGGTTGGCGGAAACCCCCACCGACCCCGCCACCACTCACCGCTTCTTCGCCGCCCCGGGCGGCGGGCCGCTCTCTGGCGAGGCCTCGGCGCAGGCCCGGCTGCTGCACCGCTTGGGCCGCACTGCCGGGTGAGCGCCGCGCCCCGGCCCGCCCCCTAGACTCACCTGCCGATCATGGCGCAGCCGGACAGGGGACGGCACAGCCGGACAGGGGGAGGGCGAATCACGTGACCGGTCAAGGTGGTTACGGCAACAACAGGGCCCCCGGCGGGCACGGCCACGGGCCCGGACCGGGCGCGTCGCACGGTCACGGGCGGTCCGGACCGGGCGCGTCCTACGGTCAGGGGCGGCCCGGACCGGGCGCGTACGGCCACCGGCCCGAGCCGGGGGCCGTACGGCGGCGCAAACTCGCACGGCCGCAGAACGCCGCGCGCGTCGTCTTCCACCCGCCGTGGATACCGGAACCGGTCGACCCCCTGGTCGAAGGCCTGAAACGCATCCGTGTCGTCGCCGGACTGGTGACGGCACTGGGCGTCTACACCGTCGTCGCGGGCGGCTTCTCCATGAAGGAGGCGCTGGAGAACGTGGTGGTCGCCTCGCTCGTGCTGCTCGTCGTCACGCCGCTGACCGTCGGCGTGCTGCTCGTAGTGTGGGGGAGCCGGGGACCCATCCGGCCGCTGCGCGGCTCCCTGTGGGGGTCGCTGAACCTGCTCCTGCGGTTCGTGGGGACCGCGCTGCTGACCTTCACCGTGCTGCGCGTGGCGCCCATGTCCGGGATCTTCGTGCTGGTCCTGGGCCCGCTGGGCCTGTGGCTGCTGGCGTTCCTGGGCTGCGCCGCCGTACGGCTGAACGCCAACTTCTTCGGCACCGCCGCCGTGCACCGCGCCCTGCCGCCGGTGCTCGCGATGGTCACCGCGTGGCTGACCGCCGTCCCCGATCTGGTCACCGGCGACCTCCACGGGCTCGGCCTGAAACTCGGCGTCGTCTTCATCCTCGGCGCCCCGGTGACCGTGACGGCCCTCGGCCTGCTGGAGACCCGTCGGCTGCGCCGCCACCACGGCGTGCGCCTGCGGGGCCACCCGCTGGCGCACGGGGTCCGGTGACGGGGGCCGTGGGCACAGGTGCGCGCCGCGTCATCGGGCGCGCCCGGCGGGGCGGAATCGCGTACGGTTGACGGCTGCCCTAGGGAACGCAGAAGGGGGCCGCCGCGTTGAACGCGCAGCACAGAGCGGAGCCAGAGACCGTCCGCGACCGCGAGATCCGCGCGGAGCAAAGCCATCTCGACCGGGTCTACCGGCGGCTGGAGGAGAAGATCCACGAGGCCGAGTTCCTCATGGACGACGCCTCCAAACGCGCCCAGGTCGGTACGCCCGGCGCCCTGGCCGAGCGTGACGCGCAGGTCTTCCGCGCCGGCGTCCACCTCAACCGCCTCAACAGCGAGTTCGAGGACTTCCTCTTCGGCCGTATCGACCTGCTCGAAGGCAAGACCGGCGAACGCGGTCCCGACGGCGCCTACACCTCCGTGGAGCCCGCCGACGGCGCCGTCCGCGAGGTAACCGACGCCGGCGCAGGCGGTGACAGCGCAGCCGACAACGGCGCAGGCGGTGACAGCGCAGCCGCGGGCGGCGGCGGGGGGGCCGGGACGGCCAAGACCGCGGACATCGCGGAAACCCTGCACATCGGCCGCCTCGGCGTGCTCGACGCCGACTACACGCCCCTCGTCATCGACTGGCGCGCCCCCGCCGCCGCGCCCTTCTACCGCGCGACGCCCGTCGCCCCGGGCCGCGTCGTGCGCCGCCGCGTCATCCGCAGCAAGGGCCGCCGCGTGAACAGCGTCGAGGACGACCTGCTGCGCCCCGAGGTCACGGCACGGCTCGACGGGGAGGCGCTGGCCGTCGTCGGCGACGGCGCCCTGATGGCCGCACTCGGCCAGGCGCGCGGCCACACCATGCGCGACATCGTCGCCTCGATCCAGGCCGAGCAGGACGAGGTGATCCGCGCGCCCGCCGCCTCCGTCACCGCGGTGGAAGGCGGCCCCGGCACCGGCAAGACCGCCGTCGCCCTGCACCGCGCCGCCTACCTGCTCTACCAGGACAGGCGCCGCTACGCCGGAGGCATCCTGATCGTCTCCCCCACGCCGCTGCTCGTCTCCTACACCGAAGGTGTGCTGCCCTCCCTCGGTGAGGAGGGGCAGGTCGCCATCCGCGCGCTGGGCTCCCTCGCCGAAGAGACGGCGGGCGCCACGGCCACCACGTACGACGAGCAGCGCGTCGCCCGCGTCAAGGGCTCGGCGCGCATGGTGAAGGTGCTGCGCAAAGCAGCACGCGGAGCGCTCGACCTGGGCCTGCGCGCCCCCGTGCCCGAGCGGCTGCGCGTGGTCGCGTTCGGGGCGCGCGTCGAACTCGACGCCACCGAGCTCGCCGCCGTACGCCGGCAGGTCCTCGGCGGGACGGCGCCCGTCAACCTGATGCGTCCCCGCGCCCGCAAACTCCTGCTCGACGCCCTCTGGGACAAGTCCGGTGCCCGCCGCCGGCACGACGACCCCGAACTGGCGGCCGAGGTGCGGGCCGGTTTCGACGAGGACGTCACGGCCGAGGACGACTTCACCGCTTTCCTCGACGCCTGGTGGCCCGAGGTGTCCCCGCGCCAGGTCCTCGGTGCCATGGCCGACGAGAGCCGGCTCGCCCGCTGGGCCCGGCGCGTGCTGCGGCCCGCCGAGGCGCGCACCCTGGCCCGCGCGCTCGCTTCCCGGCTCACCCCCCTCGGCGAGGGGGAACTGTCCGTCCACGACATCGCGCTCCTCGACGAACTGCGCACCCTCCTGGGCGCCCCCGCCCGCCCCCGGAAGCGCGAGGCCGGTGAGCCCCCCCCCCCCCCCCCCCCCCCCCCCCCCCCCCGGGGGCGGGCGGGGGCGCCCAGGAG
>NZ_JASKYT010000246.1:0-10779 GCF_041028275.1 Streptomyces sp. PU-14G | reverse complement strand
GGACCCGCCCGCCCCCGTCGGAGCGGGGCCCGGAAGCCCCGGGCCCGACCCGTCTCAGGCGTCGCGGAGTTTCTTCAGCAGCGCCACGTCCGCCGCGTGCTCGGTGCCCTTCTTGTCGCTGGGCGTCTCGACCACCAGCGGCACCCCGTCCGTGAGCGGATGGGCCAGGAGCTGGGCGAACGGATCCTGGCCGATGTGGCCCGAGCCGATGTTGGCGTGCCGGTCCTTGTGCGCGCCGGCCACGTCCTTGGAGTCGTTGGCGTGGATCAGCCGCAGCCGCCCGGGTCCCGTCGCCGCCACCAGCTCCCGCAGGGTGCTGTCCACGCCGCCCGGCGCCGCGAGATCGTGCCCGGCGGCGAAGACGTGACAGGTGTCGAGGCAGACCCCGAGCTTCGGGTGGTGCTCCAGCACCTCGAAGTACGCGGCCAGTTCGTGCGCCTGCGAACAGAGCGAGGCGCCCTGCCCGGCGGTCGGCTCCAGCAGCAGCTGGGGGCCGTCCTCGTGGCTCAGCTCCTCCAGCAGCGGCATCATCAACGCGCGCGCCTGAGCCAGCGCGACGGCGCGGTCCCGCCCGCCGGTCGCCGCGCCGGTGTGGACGACGACGCCGAGCGCGCCGATCGCACGGCCGCGCCGCAGCGAATGCCGCAGCGACAACACGGATTTGCGGGCGGTTTCCTCGGTATGCGAACCGAAATTGATCAGATAGGGGGCGTGGACATGAACGGGGAGTCCACGCTCGGCGCACGCGGCGCGGAATGCGGCGTCCTGTTGCGGATTTCCGGCGGGGGTCGCCCAGCCTCGGGGATTCGCGACGAATACCTGGAGGGCTTCCGCCCCGATCGCGTCGGCATAGGAAATGCCCGTGGCAGCCAGGCCCCCGGCGACGGGGACGTGGCTGCCAACGGGATTGCGCGTGGCTTGCGTTTCGTTCGTGTTCACACTACTCAGTATGCCGAGTTCACGTTGTCCATCGAACCGTAGCGGTCCGCCGCGTAGTTGCACGCGGTGACGATGTTGGCGACCGGGTCGTACTGGTCCCAGGAGGTGCCCTCGACGTGGTAGGCGTCGAAGGTCGGCTTGATCACCTGGAGCAGACCCTTGGACGGCACGCCGTTCTGGGCGTTGATGTCCCAGTTGTTGATGGCGCGGGGGTCGCCGCCGGACTCGCGGATGATGTTGCGGTGGATGCCCTCGTAGGAGCCCGGGATGTTGTGCTTGTCCATGATGGCCAGGGCCTCGCGGATCCAGCCGTCCAGGTTGTTCGGGTAGGTCGGCTTCGCCGCGCGCTGCTCGGAGCGGTTCGCGGCCTCCTTGGCGGCGCGCTCGGCCTCCGCCTTCTTCTGCGCCTCGGCCTTGGCGGCACGCTCCTTGGCGCCGGCCCGTATCGCGTCGGCGGCCTCGTCGGTGGTGGTGAAGCTCTTCGCGGTCGTGGTGGCGTCCTTGACGCTCTCGACCTTCTGTGCGCCCTCGGGGACGTCGATCAGGGAGTGCTGCGCGGCTGCGATGTCCTTGCCCTGCTCGGGCAGGACGGAGGAGTGGGAGCTGAACGCCACGTTCTCGGCGTTGACCTTCTTGGCCGCCGTGGCCTGGCTCGCGTCGCCGTGGGCCGCGGTGCCGGGAAGCACGGTCAGGGCCAGGGCTGCGGCGCCGGCGGTGCCGAGGCCGACGGTCGAGATCTTCCTGGCGCGCGGGCTGAGATTACCGGGACTGAGGCTGGAGATGCTGGGCATGAGAAAGAGCGGAACCTTTCATCGCTAGGCGTCGTCGCAGAGGCGGGGAGCCGGGGGAACGCGCCGAGATCTGTTTCGCGGCGCCGTGCGACGCCGTAATTGTTAAAGGGCCCGTTTTGGGAAATCAACGAGGTGACGTACTACCGGAATTCGTTGAACAGGCCCCCGGGATGAAGGGGTGAATGCCCCGCATTCCAGGTCGGGGCGGCGATGCGCTTTCCACTACGGTGTTTCGTAGGTGATGTGCGTCCTATGGGTGGGCTCACATCGGGGCGGGCTTCGCAGTACGGTCGGTAGCGGAGCATGCGCACCCCGGCATTACTTTTCACGACTGAACGGACATAAGGGTCATGTCCGAAGCGTGCGTGGGAAAGCCCAGGTCACACGGTCGTACGACACGGGCGAGGCGTCACCCGCCATGCGAACGGCCCCCGGCCGAAGCCGGGGGCCGCACGGAACCGGTGCGCTCCGCTCAGCGCAGCCAGACGGTCACCTCGGAGCCCCGCGGGGCCTTCTCGCCCGGATCGGGGGACTGGTTGAAGACGGTGTCGCCGAAGAAGACGCGGCGCACCGTCACCTCGAAGCCCGCCTGTTCCAGCTCGCTCTTGGCCTCGCTCTCGCTGCTGTCCTCCACGTCCGGCACCTCGACCATGTCGGGCCCCTTGGAGAGGGTCAGCGTCACCGTGTCGCCCTTCGCGAGCCGGGAGCCGTCCGTGGGGGACTGCCGGGCGACGGTGCCCTCGTCCTCCTCGGAGTGGACGCGCTCCTTGGCGATCTTGACCTTCAGACCCTCTTCCTTCAGCTCCTCGACGGCGTCGCCCTTGTCGTCACCCACCACGTCGGGCACGTCCACCGGGACGCCCTTGGAGACCGTCAGCCCCACGGCGGCGCCCGGCCTGCGCTCGCTGCCCGGCTTCGGGTCCGTGGCGATGACCGAGCCCTGCGCGGTCTCCTCCTCGAACCGCCGCTTGACCAGCCCCGGCTCAAGACCGGCGTCCTCCAGCTTGCGCCGGGCGTCGCTGAGCGGGGTGCCGCGCAGATCCGGCACCTTCACCACCTCGGGCCCGCGCGAGACCGTCATCGTGACCGCGCCCGTCTTCCGCACCCGCTCACCCGGCTCCGGGTCGGTGCTGATGACGTGGCCTCGCTTCACCCGCTGGCTGTAGTCGCGCTCCACCTTCACGTCGAGGCCCGCTTCCGCCAGCGCCTTGGTCGCCTCCGACTGCGTCTGGTCCAAGACCGCGGGTGTCTTGGTGAACTGGCCCGAGTTGATGTACCAGACACCCGTCCCCACCAGCAGCACCAGCAGCACACCCAGCGCCACCAGCACCCAGCGCGGTTGCAGCACCCGCCGCCGCGGCGGGGCGGCGGACTCCGCCGCCCCGGCGGCGGGCACCGCCGAAAGGAGCGCCGTACGGTCCATCGGTTCGGCGTCCGGCACCGGATCGCTCGCCGCAGGCCGCGGAATCACCGACGTCTCGGCCTCCGACGGCGGCACGGCGGCCACCGGCGTCCCCGTACCGTCCTCCTCGGCGGGCGCCACCGCCTGCTCCCCGCCGTCCTTGGCCTGCGGAGGCACCGCGTCCAGCTCCTCTTCCGACAGCCCCGCACGGGACGAGCGGACCTCCGCGAGGAGCGCGACCGCGTCCTCGGGGCGCCCCTCGGGGTCCCGCGCCGTCGCCCGCGCCACCAGGGCGTCCAGCGCCGCCGCCATCCCCGGCACCGCCGCCGAGGGCAGCGGCATGTCCTTGTTCAGATGCTGGTACAGCACCTGCGCCGGAGAGGACCCCGCGTGCGGCTTGGAGCCCGTCAGCATCTCGTAGAACATCACGCCGCACGCGTACAGGTCCGTACGCGGCGTCGCCGTGCCGTCCTCGATCTGCTCAGGCGCCAGATACGAGACCGTGCCCAGGATCGAGTCCGTCGTCGCCGACGTCTGGCTGTCCACAGCCCGCACGAGCCCGAAGTCGGCGACCTTCACCCGGCCGTCGTCCCCGATCAGGACGTTCTCCGGCTTCACGTCCCGGTGCACCAGCCCCGCCCGGTGGGCGGCGCCCAGCGCCGCCAGCACCGGCTCCAGCACGTCCAGCGCGGGGCGCGGGCGCAGCGCGCCCTTGTCGCGCAGGACGTCGCGGAGCGTGCAGCCTTCCACGTACTCCATCGCCAGGTACACGTACGTGCCGTCCGTGCCCTGGTCGAACACCCCGACCACGTTCGGGTGCGCCAGCCGCGCGGCGGACTTCGCCTCCCTGATGAAACGCGTCACGAACGTCTCGTCCGACGACAGGGAGGTGTGCATCACCTTCAGGGCCAGCACCCGGTCCAGGCGGGTGTCCATGGCGCGGTACACCGTTGCCATGCCGCCGATGGCTACGCGGGCGTCGATGCGGTACCGGCCATCGAGAACCTGACCGACCAGGGGGTCCTTGAGGGTGGTGTCCATTGCGCAGAGTTTACGAGTTCCTCGCGCACACTTATGCCGCGCTCCCGCACTAGAGCCGAACAGTGACAGTTCCCTCTTCTCGGGGCTGCGCCCCATGGGCCCCCTCCATGGTCTTCCCCTTCTTCCGTGAGGGTGCCCTCGGCCGTGGTTGGGGCGCTCCGCCCCCAAACCCCCGGGGCCTCGCCGGCCAGGCGTTGGGGCGGCTCCKCCCCCAGACTCCGTCCGGGGAGACCCCCACCCCGACCCCGGTCCTCAATCGCCGGACGGGCTGATGAATCAGCCTGTCCGGCGATTGAGGACGAGCGCAGCGACAAACGGGGGTCTGGGTGCCGGGCCCCTGGTTTCGGGAAGGGGCGGGGTCGGGAAAAGGCTCAGAGCTGGTCGGCGGCCAGCTGCTCGGCGAGCTGCTCCAGCAGCGGCCCGGCCTCGGCGATGCACCGCTGGACGTCCGGCTCGATGTCGGTCAGCGCGTAGGCCCGCTCGATCCCGGCGGCCTTGAGCTGCTTGCGGTCGATGGCGAGCCGCCCGCACACCGCCACCACGGACTTGCCGGCCCGCCCGGCAGCCGCCGCGACACCGGCCGGCGCCTTGCCGTGCAGGGTCTGCTCGTCCAGCGACCCCTCACCGGTGATCACGAGTGCGGCGCGCTGGATGGCGGCCTCGACGCCGAGCTCCTCCATGAGGATGTCGATGCCGGGCCTGAACCGCGCGCGGAGCCCGACCAGGGCGCCGAAGCCGATGCCGCCCGCCGCGCCCGCGCCGGGCGCCGCGGCGGCCTCCTGCTCGCCGAGGGTCTCGGCGAGGTGCGTGAGGGCGCCGTCGAGCAGCTTCACGTCCTCGTCGCTCGCGCCCTTCTGCGGACCGTAGACGGCGGCGGCGCCCTTGGGCCCGGTCAGCGGGTTGTCGACGTCGCTGGCGAGGACGACCTCGACGTTCTTCAGCCGCGCGTCCATGGTCGACAGGTCGGCGGTGACCAGCTCGCGCAGCCCGCCGCCGCCCCAGGGCACGGAGTCGCCGTCGCGGTCCAGGAGGCGGGCGCCGAGGGCGTCGAGCATGCCGGCGCCGCCGTCGGTGGTGGCGGACCCTCCGACGCCGAGGATGATCGTGGTGGCACCCGCGTCGAGTGCGGCCAGCAGCAGCTCGCCGACGCCGAAGGTGGTGGCCGTCAGGGGGACGAAGACCCCGGGCGGCAGGTGCTGGAGCCCGGACGCCTCGGCCATCTCCACGACGGCTGTCCCCTCGCGGAGCGCGAAGGCGGCGGTGACAGGGGCCCCGGTCGGCCCGGTGACCTCCGCCTCGTGGCGGGTGAAGCCGCCCGCCACGGCCGCCGCGACGGTGCCGTCGCCGCCGTCGGCCACGGGTACGGCCTCGATGTCGGCCTCGGGGTGGGCCTTCCGGATTCCGGCCGTCACGCGGTCGGCGACCTCGACGGCCGTCAGCGATCCCTTGAACTTGTCCGCGGCGATCAGCACGCGCGCCGGTGTGGTCCGCGCCGTCGTAGTCATGGTTCTGCCCCTGGGTCTCTCTGTTGTTCGAACAGGCAGTCGCGCCGTCGTGACCCTATCTGCCGGGCGGCTCCCCCGACCATGGGGCCGTCGTCGGCCCGACGGCGGTCACGCCCCCGCGACCTTCACGTACGGCGGTGCAGCCTGCGCCATACCGCGCGGGCCGCGTGGTGTCCCGCCATACCGTGCACGCCAGGACCCGGCGGGGTGGCGGAGGAGCACAGGTAGACGGCGGGGTGCGCGGTCTCGTAGGGGACGCGCTTGAGCTTGGGCCGGATCAGCAGGCGCAGCCCGGCCGCCGAGCCGCAGGCGATGTCGCCGCCGACGTAGTTGGCGTTGCGGGCGGCGAGCTCGGGCGGCCCCGCGGTGGCTCGCGCGAGCACCCGGTCGCGGAAGCCCGGCGCGAAGCGCTCGATCTGACGCTCGACGGCTTCGGTGGCGTCGCCGCTCCAGCCGTTGGGCAGGTGCCCGTACGCCCAGAAGACGTGCTTGCCCTCGGGGGCGCGGGTCGGATCGGTCAGGCTGGGCTGCGAGGTGATCAGGAAAGGGCGCTCGGGGGCGCGTCCGCGGACCACGGCGTCCTTCATCGCGGTGTCGATGTCGTCGAGCGTCGGGCCGACGTGCACCGTGCCGGCGCGGGCCGCCTCGGGAGAGGTCCACGGGACGGGACCGTCCAGCGCATAGTCGATCTTGAAGAGGCTGGCGCCGTAGCGGACGTTGTCGTACGCGCTGCCCAGGCCCGCGATGCGGGCGAGCGCGGTCGGTGAGGTGTCGAAGACGTAGGCGCGCGCGGGCGGCAGCTCGTCGAGGCGCTTGACCTCCACGCCGGTGTGGATCACGCCTCCCAGGGCGCGCAGGTAGCCGGCCAGCGCGTCGGAGATGGCCTGGGAGCCGCCCCGCGGGACGGGCCAGCCGACGGCGTGCGCGGCGAGCGCGAAGACGAGCGCGGGCGCCATCATGAAGGGGTTGTCCATGGGCGCGATGACGTGCCCGGCCATGCCGGCGAACAGCGCGGGGCCCTTGGCGTCCCGGAACCTGACCTTCGACCAGGTGACGGGCTGGAGCCCCGTCAGCCCGAAGCGCACGAGTTGGACGGGGTCCAGGGGGAAACGGCCGTTGAACACCGAGCCGTAGCCGAAGAAGTCCTCGGCGAGCGTCTCCCAGCGGCCGATGTAGGGGGCCACCAGCCGGCGGTAGGCTCCCGCGTCGCGCGGGCCGAGCGAGGCCGCGGTCTCCCCCACGGAGCGGGAGAGCACGGCGGCGCTGCCGTCGGGGAACGGGTGGGCCATGGGCAGTTCGGGGTGCAGCCATTCGAGCCCGTACCGCTGCAACGGCATGGAACGGAAGGCGGGCGATCCGGCGCCGGTGGGGTGGACGGCGGAGCAGGGGTCGTGGCGGAAGCCGGGGAGCGTCAGCTCCTCGGTGCGGGCGCCACCGCCCACCCCGTCCCGCGCCTCGAACAGTTCGACGCTGAACCCGCGGCGGGCCAGCTCCACGGCGACGGTCAGCCCGTTGGGCCCTGCTCCGACGACGACCGCGTCCCGGATCGCTGGCACGTGTGGCTCCCCTCGCCGTCAGTCGTGCTGCTCGCGCAGGAGGCCCACCATACGCCGCGTCGTGTCCGCGTCACGCGCCGCCGTGAAGGGAAGCGCGTTGTCCCCCGCGAGGCGGAAGGGGGCGTACGCGACGGTGTTGTGCGCGCCCCCCGCTTCGGTGACCGTCAGCAGTCCGGCGGCGTGGTCCCAGGCGGATTCCCAGGTGTAGGCCACCGCGTCCAGGAGGCCCTCGGCGATGGCGAGGTACTCCAGGCCCGCCGAACCGGTGTTGCGGACGTCCACGCCCTCGGTGCGCAGCCCGCACAGCGACCGCTTCTGCGACTCGTCCGTGTAGTCCGGATGCGAGACGGCGACGCGCAACGGCACCCCCTGCTCGGGTGAACCCGCGTACAGGGGCTCGCCGTTGACCAGGGCTCCTCCCCCGCGCCTGGCGAGGACGGTGCGGCCGAGGACCGGGGCGTGTATCCAGGCGCCCAGGGTCTCACCGTGGTGGGCGAGGGCGACCATGGTGCAGAAGCCCTCCTCCCCGGCGACGAACTGGCGGGTGCCGTCGATCGGATCGATGATCCACACGGGGTCGTCCCCGGCGAGCGCGGCGTAGGCGGCCGGGTGCGCGTGCACGCTCTCCTCGCCGACGACGGCCGATCCCGGCAGCAGTGCGCGCAGCGCGTCGGACAGCCGCCGCTCGGCGCGCTGGTCGGCGACGGTGACCAGGTCGTGGCTGCCCGACTTGGTGGTGATCTCGTCCTCGGCGAGCTTGCGCCAGCGCGGCACGACCTCCGCGTCCACGGCCTCGCGGACGGCCTCTTCCACCGCTGTCATCAGCTCGTCGTCGATCACCGTGCCATGGAAGCACGGGCCGGGGTCGGACGGCGAGACCGGGAACTACGCTGGGAATCATGGCCGAACGCGACAGCGCGCCCGCGGGTGACGGTGGGTCCGAGAGCGGCAGCGCCCCGCTGGTGGCGATCCTGACCGGAGCCGGTGTCTCCACGGACTCGGGCATCCCCGACTACCGGGGTCCGCAGGGGGTGTGGCGCCGGGATCCGGAGGCCGAGAAGCTGGTCACCTACGCGTACTACATGGCGGACCCGGACATCCGCCGACGCTCGTGGGCCCTGCGCGGCGAGAGCCCGGTGTGGCAGGCACGGCCCAACGCGGCGCACGAGGCGATCGCGCACCTGGAGGCCTCCGGCACGCCCGTCCGCGTGATCACCCAGAACGTCGACGGGCTCCACCAGGCGGCGGGCGTGCCCGGGCGCAAGGTGCTGGAGCTGCACGGGAACGCCCGTTCGGTGGTGTGCACGGCCTGCGCGGCGCGCTCGACGATGGAACGCGCGCTGGCCAGGGTCGCGGCCGGGGAGGCCGATCCGGCCTGTGTCGAGTGCGGCGGCATTCTCAAGTCCGCCACGGTGATGTTCGGGCAGGCACTCGACTCCGAGGTGCTGGGCTCGGCCATGGCGGTGGCCCGCGCCTGCGATGTCTTCCTCGCCGTCGGCACCAGCCTCCAGGTGCAGCCCGCGGCCTCCCTGGCTGGGCTGGCCGCCGAGCACGGCGCCCGGCTCGTCGTCGTCAACGCCGAGCCCACCCCGTACGACGCGCTGGCCGACGAGGTCGTGCGCGAGCCCATCAGCGAGGCCCTGCCCGCGCTGCTCGCCACTCTGCACAGCTGAGCGGCGGCCCCGGCTCCCGGAGGGCGGCTGCCCACCGGGAGCCGGCCGCCCGGGCGCTGGATCGCCGGCCACGGTCGGAGCGGCCCCTCAGGAGGCCGCCCGCAGCAGGCGTGAGGCCGTCACCGCGCCCGGGCTGCTCGCGACCAGGGCGTCCGTCAGGGCGCGGCCCGCGGTCTCCAGTGCCGCGTCGTCCAGGGGGCCGAGGGCGTCGAGGAGGAAGACGGCGCGCGTGGTCCGCGCCGTCAGCCGCGTGCGCACGCACTGGCGCCAGTTCCAGCGCCGGCAGGTGACCCCCTTGTCGTCGCGCCAGACCACCTCCCCGGGCCGGGGGTTCTCCGTCACCGGCTCACCACCCGACATCAGTTCGAAAGGCTCGGTGCCTTCGGCCCTGGTGAGGCGCAGCGGGCCGGCGTAGTGGTCGAGATCCTCGCCACCGAGCGGGACGACGTGCGCGACGGAGACCGCGTTGTAGAGGTCGGTCAGCCGGTCGACGCGGGGCAGCCCGTCGGGAGCGCGCCGCAGGAGGGCGTCGACGCTGGGCCGTGTGCGCTTGGGCTTCGCGCCGAAGGCGCGGAACGCCTCGCGCCACGCGGCGACGTGCGGGTGCTGCTCGGGGTCGCACGCCTTGGCCTCGGCCTCGGTGAGGAGCTCCTCGCTGAAGGCGTCGCTCGGCCCCGGCCGCAGGCCCTCGGCGACGATCAACAGCGCACGGTAGTCCGGGCGCAGGGCGCCGACGGAGGGGGCGATGGCAGCGGCGTGCAGCCACTCGTCGGTGGTGTTCATGGTGGGCGTCTCGTTCCTCCTCGCGACACGGCGCATGACCGCGCGACACGGCACATGACCGATGGTCCATTGCACCGTACCAGCAAGTGCAACACAACGAACCGTACCCCGGAGGAACGCTCCGTCCGAAGAGCGCCAGCCTCCGGCTCCGCACGGGCCGACCATCGAAGGCATGGACACGGAGACGACACACGAACCGACGACGAAGACGCCGGAGACGACCATGACCGCCCGCACCCCCGCCAGGCCGCTGGCAGGCAAGGCCGCCCTCGTCACCGGCGGCAGCAGGGGCATCGGGGCGGCGGTGGCGATGCGGCTGGCGGCGGACGGCGCGGACGTGGCGCTGACGTACCAGTCGAACGGCGAGCGGGCCCGGCACGTCGCCGCGCGCGTCGAGGAGAGCGGCGCCAGGGCGTGGACCGTACAGGCCGACCTCGCGGACGCGGCGGCGGTACGGACGGCCGTGGACGGGGCCCGCCGCGCCTTCGGCCGGCTGGACATCCTGGTCAACAACGCCGGCACCGGCGCCATGGGCGCGCTGGAGACGGTGGAGGTGGCGGAGCTCGACCGGGTGCTGACGGCGAACGTGCGCGGTGCCTACCTGGTGGCGCAGGCGGCGGCGACCCACATGGCCGACGGCGGCCGGATCGTCAACATCGGCAGCTGCGTAGCCGCCCACGTGCCCTTCCCCGGCATGACCCTCTACGCCATGAGCAAGGCGGCCGTCTCCGGGTTGACCAAGGGCCTGGCCCGCGAGCTGGCGGGGCGCGGCATCACCGTCAACCAGGTGGCGCCGGGGCCGGTCGACACCGACATGAACCCGGCCGACGGCGACGGCGGCCCGGCCCAGGCGGCCCTGACCATGCTGGGGCGGTACGGCACCCCGGAGGAGATCGCCGACTCGGTGGCCCACCTGGCGGGCGACACCGGCCGCTGGATCACCGGAGCCTCCCTCGCGGTGGACGGCGGCTTCGCGGCCTGAGACCCGAGGGCGCGGGGCAGGGCCGGTCCGCCCGAGCGCGATACCTGCACGCGCCGGGCGGGGCCGAGAGCTCGGGGCAGGCCCGAGGGCTCGGGGCAGGGCGGGGC
>NZ_JASKYT010000245.1:0-10962 GCF_041028275.1 Streptomyces sp. PU-14G | reverse complement strand
TGGCCAGCGAGCGCATCGACGCGTGGAAGTCCGCCCAGGTGGCTGCCGCGTCCATCTCCGCGATCGCCGCGTCCAGCACGCCGAGTGTGTCCGCGTCGATGCGCTCGCTGGCCAGGTGTGCGAACCCGGCCTCCATGACGACCCGCTCGTCGATCAGCCTCCGGACCCGCGCGGCGTCTTCCCGGTAGGCGGCGCTCTCCGCCACCGCGTGCAGCCGCGGCTGCTCGGCGATGAACGTCCCCCCGCTGCGACCGGGGCGTCGTCGCACGATTCCCTCCCGCTCCAGCGCACTGAACGCCCGGCGAACGGTGATCTCGCCGACACCCAGCGCGGCAGCGGTCGCGCGGACGTTCGGCAGCCGCTCCCCCGGCGCCAGCAGACCCAGGTCGACGGCGAGGGAGATGCGCGCTCTGACGGTGTCGAGAGCGCTGGTGCGGCGGATCGCGGTCAACGGGCCGCGGCTCAGCGGCCCGGCGGCGCTGTCACCAACCTCGGATGCCATCGGGACAGCCTAAGGGTCTTGCGTTTGGATCCGGCTGGATCAGGGAGCGGGCTCCGGGGCCCGCGAGTCCAGCAAGTTCCAGACGAGAGGCCCCAAGGCCCGGCGCGCCACCGCGTTTCGGCGAGGACGGCGAGGGACCACCGGCTCGTGCCCGCCGCCGGGCGCTGAGCGGTGGCCGATCCACCGAACCCTTTACGTGGTCAAAGTGAGCATGTTTGTATGACCGCCGGGTTGCGGCCCATCCGACTCCCCCGGGCCGTCCGCCCCATCCGTCACACGCGCCTCACGGTTGTCCTCCCGCCGTGCTCACCCCGATGCGAAGGTGCCGATGAAGATCTCCGCACTCCAGACCGCAGGAACACCGGGCGACGTGCACGCCAACCTACGCGCGCTCGACGCCGCTTGCGCCCGCGCCGCGACGCGGGGAAGCCGCCTGCTCATCACCCCCGAAATGTTCCTCACCGGCTACAACATCGGCGAGCGCGTGCACGAACTGGCGGCCACCGACCTGCTCTCACCGGTGCGGGAGATCGCCAGGAACCACCGCCTCGCCCTCGTCGTCGGCCTGCCCGAACGCGAGCACGGCGCCTGTTACAACGCCGCCGTCTTCGTCGGCCCCGACGGACAGGTGCTCGGCCGCCACCGCAAGACCCACCTCTTCGGCCAACTCGACCGCACCTCCTTCACCCCAGGTGACCGGCTCACCTCCCTCGTCGACTACGAGGGTGTCCGTATCGCCCTGCTGATCTGCTACGACGTGGAGTTCCCCGAAACGGTGCGGGCCGCCGCCGTGGCCGGGGCCGACCTGGTGGCCGTACCGACAGCCCAGATGGAGCCGTACGCCTTCGTGGCCGACCACCTGCTGCGCGTCCGCGCCTGGGAGAACCAGCTCTACGTCGCCTACGTCAACCACGACGGCGCCGAGGGCGACTTGCGGTACGTCGGCCGCAGCTGCCTCGTCGCTCCCTCCGGCGAGGTACTGGACCGCGCCGAGCACGGAGACAGCCTGCTCAGCGCGACCGTCGATCCGCACGTCGTCGCGCGGGCCCGCCACGCCAATCCCTACCTCGTCGACCGCCGCGTGGACCTGTACACCGACGAGCCCGTCGGTCGCCGCGCTCCGCATGCCACCCGCGACGCCAAGGACTCCTCATGCTGACCGACTCCGGCCGCGCACCCGCCGACGACGCACCGGGCTCCCACGACCTCAGTGGGCGGCTGGGTACCGGTGCCATCGTCTTCATGGTGATCGCGGCAGCCGCCCCGCTGACCGTCGTCGGCGGCAACGTCCCCCTCGCGGTGGCCGGCGGCCCGGGCGCCGGAGCCCCCGTCGGCTTCGCTCTGGCCTCCTTGCTGCTGCTGGTCTTCGCCGTCGGCTTCGTCACCATGACGCCGCACGTTCCGCAAGCAGGCGCGTTCTACGCCTACGCCACGCGCGGCCTCGGCGGGCGCATGGGGGTCGGTACGGCCGCGGTGGCGCTCGTCACCTACACCGCCATCCAGGTCGGCGTGTACGGCTACCTGGGCGGGGCGGTCGCCGACGCCCTCTCCCTCTTCGGCGGCCCCACGTCGGTGCCGTGGTGGGTCTGGTCGCTGCTGGCTCTCGGTTGCGTGGCGCTCCTCGGCTACCGGCACATCGAGCTCAGCTCCAAGGTGCTCGGCGTGGCACTGGTGCTGGAGATAGCCGTCGTGGTCGTCCTCGATGCGGTGATCTTCGCGCGCGGGGGTGCGCACGGGATCAGCGGGGAGTCGTTCACTCCGCACGCGGCTACCTCAGGCCCGCTCGGCATCGCGGTGCTCTTCGCGCTCACCGGTTTCATCGGCTTCGAGGCGACAGCCGTCTTCCGGGACGAAGCCCGTGACCCCGAACGGACCATCCCCCGCGCGACCTACCTGGCGGTCCTGATCATCGGCGGCTTCTACACCGTCTCCTGCTGGGCACTCGTCCTGGCCGCCGGCACGGCGGACGCCTCGGCGGTCGCGCAACGCACGGTGGACGGCCACGGCGACATGCTGATGGACACCGCACAGTCGTACGTCGGCGCGACGCTGCGCGATCTGATGCAGGTCCTGCTGCTCAGCAGCCTGTTCGCCTGCGTGCTGTCGTTCCACAACGTCATCGCCCGCTACACCTTCACCCTCTCCCGGCAGGGTCTGATGCCCGCCCGGCTGGGTGCCGTCCACCCGCGCCACCGGTCGCCCTCCGCCTCCTCCGTTGCCCAGAGCATCACCGCATGTGTGCTCGTCGCGCTCTGCGCCGCCTGCCAACTCGACCCGCTCGCCGGGGTGTTCGGCTCCATGGCGGGTGTCTCGACGGTCGGCATGGTGGTTCTGATGCTGGTCACCTCCGTCGCGGTACTGGCCCACTTCGTCCGCCGTCCCCAGCTCGCGCGGGGCAAGCTGTGGCAGACCCGCGTCGCTCCGGCACTCGCCGTCCTGGGCCTGCTGGTCGCGATGTGGCTCGTGCTGACCAATTTCACGCTGGTCACCGGCGGCGGAGTGCTGCTCAGCACGGTCCTGGCGCTCATCCCCTTCGTGGCGCTGGGGGCGGGCGTCGCTCGTGGACCGGGAGCCAGGGACCTGTCGCGACCGGCCTCCCCCGACGCCGGAACGCCCTGAGCGTCAGCTGCCCGCCAGTGTGCGGGCGAGGAGCGGGAGCAGGCGGTCCCAGTGGCGCCGCAGGGCGGCGGGGTCGAAGGCGGCGGTGTCGGACATGGTGAAGCCGTGGACGGTGCCGGGGTAGATCTCGGAGGTGTAGTCGACGCCCGCGGCGTCCAGCGCCGCATGGAGCTCGTCGAGCGCGTCGGGCGTCATGTCGGTCTCGGCGTGGCCGAGGTGGACCTGGGCGGTGAGTTCGGCCAGGAGGTGCTTCAGGCTTTCGGGTCCGTCGGCCACGGGGCCGTGGAAATTGGCGACGGCGGCCACGCGGTCGGGGTGGGCCGCGGCGGTGCGCATCGCCAGGAGGCCGCCGATGCAGTAGCCGGTCACCGCGACCGGCCCGGCGGCGACCTCGGGCTGCGCGGTGAGGTAGGTGAGGTAGGCGTCGGCGTCGCTCAGGACACGTGCGGTGGTGTGCGCCTCGATCAGGGGCATCAACTGGGCGACGATCGCGGGCCGTACCTCCTCTCCGATGTACGCGGGGAGTGCGACCACAGGCGCCGGGCCCTGCCGGTAGAAGTAGTGGGGAACGAGCACGTAGTAGCCGTGCTCGGCCAGTTCGCGGGCCATCTCCCGCAGCACCGGCCTGATGCCGAAGGCGTCCGCGTACATCAGCACCCCCGGGTGCCGCCCGCCGGCGTCGGGGAAGGCGACGAACGCGTCGGCCTCGCCATCCGCGGTGGGGATGCGCACTGTCTTGGTGGGCAAGATCTTCCTTCCTCGGGGTTCACCGCGACACCGTTAGTCGGACTAACGGTAGCGGCGCGAGTGAACGTACATCGTTAGTCTGACTAACGCAACGATAGAGTTGGTGTCATGAGCAGAGCCGAAGCTGGGGAGATGCCCGACGACGGCCCGCGCAGGACGCCCGACAGGCTGCGCCGGCGGGCGAGCCGGCTGTTGTCGCAGCTGACCATGCGGTCGGACCGGCTGATCAACGAGGGGCTGGCCCGGGCCGACGCCCGCAAGTGGCACTACGCCGTGCTCGCCTCACTGCACGAGCACGGCCCTGGCAGCCAGGCGGAGCTGAGCACCCGCTCCGGCATCTACCGCAGCGACATGGTCGGCGTGCTCAACGAACTGGCCGAGCGTGACCTCGTTCAGCGGGTGCCGGACCCCGAGGACCGGCGCCGCAACATCATCACGATCTCCGCCCGAGGACGCCGCCGGCTGCTCCGCCTCGACAAGGTGCTCGACGACCTCCACGAGGAACTGCTCGCACCGCTGAGTCAGGCCGAACGCGATCAGTTCGTGCGGTTGACCACCCGGTTGCTTGACCACCACACCCGCGGCTCCTGAGCCGCGTCGGCACCGCACCGCGCGGGCGGGGTCACCGCGATGCGTCGGGGGCGTCGCGCACCGGGTCAGCGTGCCCGTACCGGCGCCGCAGCGCGGCGACGGCGCCGAGGACGAGCCCCACAGCGAGGATGACCAGACCGCGCAGCCACACCTCGCCCTCCACCTGCGTCGCCAGCACCACGCAGGACACCGCGCCGAGCGCGGGGACCAGCGCGGGAGACCGGAAGTGATCCCGCTCGGCCGGCCTGCGCCGCAGTACCAGCGCGGCGGTGTTCACGAGGAAGAAGACGACCAGCAGCAGGAGCACCAGCGTGGACGCGAGCGACGCGACGCTGCCGGTCAGGGCGAGGAGAAGCGAGAGCGCGGTGGTGGCCGCGATCGCGGCCCACGGCGTGCGGCGCACGGGCAGCACCCGGGTCAGGACGCCGGGAAGCAGCCCGTCACGCGCCATGCCGAAGGTGAGGCGGGAGGACATGATGCCGGTGAGCAACGCGCCGTTGGCCACGGCGACCAGTGCCACCACGCTGAAGACCCGCGGCGGCACCCCGCCGGCCTCCCGGACCACCTCGAGAAGCGGCCCGCTGCTGTCCACCAGTCGGTGCGTCGGCACGGCCGCCGCGGCGACGCAGCCGACCAGCACGTAGACGATTCCGGCCGTGACCAGCGCGCCGAACAGGGCGCGCGGATAGGAGCGCCGCGGGTCCCTGGTCTCCTCGGCGACGTTGACGGACGTCTCGAAGCCGACGAAGGAGTAGTAGGCCAGCACGGCTCCGCCGAGCACCGCCGCGGCGGAGCCACTTCCCGGCGTGCCGACGTCCACGAGTCGGCCGAGGTCACCGTCTCCGCGCGCGAGGACCCATCCCCCGAGTCCGACGACGAGGAGCAGCCCGCCGACCTCGATGACGGTGGCCACGGCGTTGGCCCGGGTGGACTCGCTGATGCCGCGCAGGTTGAGCAGCGCGAGTGCGGCCAGGAACACGACGGCCACCAGCGCGACGGGCAGCGAGACGAACTCGGCCAGGTAGTCGCCGGCGAACCCCCGCGCCAGCGCCGCCACCGAGACCACTCCAGCGGCCAGCATGCAGAAACCGGCGAGGAAGCCGACGAACGGACCGTAGGCCAGGGTGGCGTAGTGGGAGGCGCCACCGGCGCGCGGGTAGCGGGTGGCCAGCTCCGCGTAGGACGCCGCCGTGAGCAGGGCGAGACACAGGGCCGCGGCCAGTGGCAGCCACACCGCAGGACCGGATTCCGCGGCCACCTGGCCCACCAGCACGTACACCCCCGCGCCCAGGATGTCACCGAGGATGAAGAAGTACAGGAGCGTGGTGGTGACCGTCTGGCGCAATGGGGAGGAGCGGTTCACCGAGGGTGACGGGGTGTGGTTCATGGACCACGTGTGCCCGCTCCGGCCGCGGAACACCCGTCGCAGCCACCGTCTGCAGGGGGCGGGGGAACAGGGCGGCCGGTCGCGTCATGTCGCATGCGGATGAGAAGTGGCCTTGGGGGGCCGGCTCGCTCCGGCCTCGGCCCTGTTCAGCGCCGCCCGGCGCGGCCTCCAAGGCGCCGCGCCGACGTCGGACGGCTGCCCCGCCGGGACGCGTACGGACGGTAACCACCGGCGGCCCCCGACGCCCGAGGCACCGCCCAAAGGTGCGGGCGGCCCGGGCCCCTCCCGGGGCCCGGGCGTGCGGCTCAGCGGTCGGAGGAGTTCTCCTCGAAATCCTCCGGGCTGACGTGCGCCTCCTCGAAGGCCTCCCGCAGCGTGGCGCCGGAATGGGTCCTCGGATGCTCTTCGGGCGGCGCGGCTTCCTCGACCACCTGATCCGTGGTCTCGGTCTTCGGACGGCTTTCTTCCGGAACAGTCATGATCACTTTCCCTCGGGGTCTGCCCTGACGACCGCGCAGCGCACGGCGTCCGGCTCCGCTCACACCCCGGGGTTCCCTGGCCATCCAGGATGAACCGTCGGTCCGCGTGCGGGAGCCACCTCGGCGGGCCCGCACCCGCTCACGTCCGGGTTGCCCTCCCGCACCCCTCGCCCTCGGCTTCCCGCATCCGCTCGTCCATCGACGTCTCCCGCTCGTAAGGGTCGACGCCGGGGCCTGTCGCCGCTTCTCCGTCCGCCTGCGCGGGACCGAACTCCGGATTCAGATAGCCGTTGACGCCGTCGCAGCCGCCGTTGGTGGTGTCCACCCTGTACGACACGAGGGAGAAGGTGCCCGCTTTGGTGCGCACCTTGGCCGGGTCGTCCCAGCTCATCACGACCTCGCGCCGCACGATGGTCCGTGCGACCTGCTCGGCTCCCGCCTCGGCGGCCAGCACCGGGTACACGTACGTGACGTCCGCGGTGACTTCGAGCGCTCCGTCCTCACCCGCGCCGAAGGTCACACGGCCTCGCGTCTTCACCACGTCCCCGGCGAGCCTCACCTTCGCCGGATCGAAGCGGCTGAACAGCATGAGCGGGTTGTTCTTCCTGCTCGGGCTGCGAAAAGCGGCGTCCAGGAAGTCCTGTACGTCCTTCTGCTGCGGATTGATCAGTGCGATGGCCTTCTCCGGACGCTCTCCGCGCAGCACGCCCGCGTCCAGGCTGGACGCCGCCAGGAAGTCACGAGTCCTCTCCAGCGCCTGGTCGACCTGGGCCCTGGTCATCCAACCGGTCGCGTCGGGCGCGGGGAAGGTGATGCCGGCCAGACCGTCGCTCCAGTCACGGGCGGGCGATCCCTTGAAGGGCTCCTGCAGGGTGGGTTGCCGCGCTGCCGCCGAGTCCGCGGCGAGCGGTGACTGCTCGTCGCTTGCGCCCGGGAGCCATCCGACCACCCCTGCGGGGTTCAGCGCCAGCACCAGCAGCACGAGCGCGAGCAGAAGCCCTGCCCCGTACAAGAGCCGCTTTCCGCCGCGCCCTGCACCCCGGCGTGTGGCCCTGCCCCCGCCGGCCGGCTCGTACGTCCGCCAACCCGTCGGCCTGTCAGGCTCCTCACGCAGCCGCCTGGCCACCATCCTCGCCCGCGCCGACGGCTCCTTGGGGGCCTGTTTCCCGCCGGACTCCGCGTCCCGGAGGAACTGCTCCCACTCCTCGTCCGATATGGACGCCCCGTCGTGTTCCTCGCCCCTGCCCACGCCGCTCTCCCCGCCCTCAGCTCCCGGCCACCGAATGCCGGTCGTCGCGCGCATGATCGTACAACCATGGGCGGAGAGGCCCGGCCTGGGCCGATCCGTCGTGGCCCGGCGGCCTCCCTCCTCCAAGGGCGGCTCTCCCCGCCGCCTCGGCTACCGCGCGTCCAGGCCCGCGTACAGCCACCGGTTCAGCGGCTTTCGCGCGAGCAGCAACGCTCCGCCCAGGACGACCGCGGACGTCGCGACGATCGTGAAGTAGGCGGTGCTCGGGATCGCGGCGAAGAGCTGGCCGAGCAGACCGGACAGCGACGATCCCAGCGCCAGGGTGAGGAAGTTCAGTCCGACCATCTGCGCCCGGAACTTCGCCGGTCCGATCTTCGTCGCCAAGGCCAGCCCGATGGGCCCGACGAAGACCTCGGACGACCCGGCAAGTGCCATGAAGGCAAGGATGAGGAGCAGCGGGATCGTTCCGTGGCCCGTCACGGTCGACACGGCGAGGATGAAGAAGTAGGCGATGCCGATCTGTATGAGCCCGATCGCGAACTTCGCCGCCGGCTTGGGCTGACGTCGCCCAAGCCTCCCCCACAGGCGCGCGACGAGCGGGGTGATGAGCACGGCCGAGAGCGGGCTGACCGTCGTGATCCAGGCGACGGGGAACGACCATCCCCCGATGTCGAGGTCGACCCGCTCGGTGATGAGGATCGAGATCGCCGTGAACTTCTGGAAGAGGAACCCGAAGTAGACGCCGGAGAGCAGGAACAGCGGCAGGTAGGCGCTCACCCGCTTCTTCTCGCCGCTGGTCACCTTGGCCGAGGTGAGGATGACGGCGAAGTATCCGGCCGCGGCGACGAGCGCCACGATCGTGACGACGCTCGACAGGTTCTCCGCCGTGAGCCACCCGGCCATCGAGCTCACCACGATGACGGCGAGCGCGGCGAGCGTGTAGCCGATCGGGGCGACGAGCTTGCCGGAGGGCAGCGGGTTGTTCACCTGTCCAGCCCGCTCGGGCAGCTTCTTCAGCGAGAGTGCGTACTGGACGATGGCGGCGAGCATGCCGATCGCAGCGAGCCCGAAGCCGTAGTGGAAACCCCACTGGTTCTGTGCGAAACCGGTGCTCAGCGGCCCGACGACGGCGCCGATGTTGATCGCCATGTAGAAGTAGGAGAACCCGGCGTCGCGCTTGGCATCGGGCTGGCCGTCGAGCAGGAACCCCACGATCGAGGTGATGTTGGTCTTGAGGGCGCCCGTGCCGAGGATGATGAGGACCAGGCCGACGCCGAGGCCGGTCAGCCCGGGCCAGGCCGCCAGCAGGACGTGCCCGCAGGCGATGATGACGCCGCCCCACAGCACCACCCACTTCGGGCTGACGAGCCGGTCACCGATCCAGGCACCAACGAGCTGCGCGAGGTAGACGGCGCCGCCGTAGGCTCCGACGATCCCCGCCGAGGCGGAGGCCCCGAGGTCCAGTCCGCCCTTGTCGAGCGAGTAGAGGAGATAGAACGAGAGGATGCCCTGGAGGCCGTAGAAGGAGAAGCGTTCCCAGAGTTCCGTGAACGCCATGCTCCAGATGCTGCGGGGCACGGCGCGGGACTCGTCGGGGGCGGCGAGCCGCGGTCGTGGGGGTGTCACTGTCATGGCGTGGTCCTGGAAGTCGTGAGCCGGCGTCCCTGAAGGGCGCCGCGAGGAGGCGCTGACGCGCTCTGGCCGTTCGAGGCACCTTGCCCGGTCGCGGCATCTTGGCTGTTCGACGCGCCTTGGCCGTTCGTGGCGCATTGGCTGTTCGCGGCACCCTGGCCACTCGTGGAGTCACGGTTACTCATGAAGTCCTGCCAGGCGTGAGCCGAAGCGGGCGATGAGCGAGGTCCGCTGGGCGCGGCGGGACTGCTCCCAGCCGTCGGCGGCCTCGAACAGCCGGTACATCGCGTGGACGCCGAGCCAGCGCACCGGCTCCGGCTCCCAGAGCCCGGAGTCGTGGTCGTTCCACGGCAGTTCCGTCCGCGAGGTCGTCCTGCCCTCGGCGCGGTCGAGGAGCGTGCGGGCGGCCAGTTGGGTGGCCGTCACACCGTGCCCGGCATAGCCCCTGGCGACGCCGATGCGGCTGTCCGGGTCGAAGTAGATCCCCGCACACCAGTCACGGGTGACGCCGATGACTCCGCGCCAGGCGTGGGCGATCGGCATGTCGCCTCCGGGGAAGAGGACCCTGAGCTTGTGCCGCAGTTGCGCGACGGTCCGCTCGTCGACAGCACCGCTGCCCGGAGTACCGGAGTTGAAGGCGTAAGGGGACCCGCGTCCGCCGATCGCGATCCGTCCGTCGGCGGTGCGCTGGGCGTAGACGAAGGTGTGGGCGGAATCGCTGAGGCACTCCCGGCCCTCCCAGCCGATACGCGCCCATGTCTCCTCGGGCAGCTGTTCCGTGACGATGATCGACGAGTTCACCGGGATCACCTGGCGGGCGCCGAGGCCGGGCGCGTCGCTGCCGATCGTGCCCGAGTACGCCTCGAGGCACGACAGGATGGTAGTGCCGTGCACCTGGCCGCGGTTCGTGACGGCGGAGCCCGCGCCGATGCGGCTGACCCGCGCGTTCTCGCAGATCCGCACTCCGCGGGCGGTGACGACGTCGGCGAGCCCCCGGGTGAGCAGTGCGGGATCGACCGCGGTCGTGCGCTCGTAGAAGATGCCGCCGACCGCGTTGTCGACGTTGACCCGGGCCCGGGTCTCGGCGGCGGAGAGAAGCCTGACGTCGTCCGTCGAGTACCCGTAGGTGAGGTCACCCTCGTAGGTCGCGCGGATGCGTTCCATGCCGGCCGGCGTCTGGGCGACCTTGAGGTTGCCGCCCTGCGCCTGGTGGGCGTCGATGTTCTCGGCGTCGAGCACGGCCAGGGTCTCGTCGATCGCTGTGAACATGGCCTGCTGGAAGGCGCGGACGGCTTCGAGTCCGTTGCCTTGAGCCGCGCTGACGGACTTGGCGTAGACGGCACGGTTGCCGGGGATGAGGGTCGAGAGCCAGCCGCCGTTGCGGCCGCTCGCGCCGTAGCCGACCTCTTCGGCCTCGAGGACGGTGATCGCCCACTCGGGATGTTCGAGTGAGGCGTAGTAGGCCGCCCACAGCCCGGTGAGTCCGCCACCGACGATGACGAGGTCCTGGTTCTCGGTCGGCAGAGCGGGGGCAGAGGCACCCTCGGCACCGCCGCTCACGGCCTCGGCGGCATCGGCGACATCGGCGGCCTGAGCGCCCTCAGCGGCCTCGGCGGCGGCCTCGGCGGCCTCGGCGGCCTCGGCGGCCTCACTTCGCGCGGCAGTACCGGGGCGGACGGAGTTCCGCATCCAGTGCGAGACCTCGCCGTTGCGATACGTGGTCATTACCTGGGGGGGGGGGGGCGGGGCTCGGTAG
>NZ_JASKYT010000244.1:0-10390 GCF_041028275.1 Streptomyces sp. PU-14G | reverse complement strand
GTACCGCTCGGGCAGGTCAGGCCAGGGCACACCCGTGCGGGCACGGAACAGCACCCCGTTGATCACCCTCCGGTGATCGGCCCACTGCCCACCTGGCCTGCCATTGACCGGCAATAACGGCTCGATCTTCTGCCACTGCGCATCACTCAGCTCATGCCGTCGCACCATGCAGGACACCTGCCCCGCACCACACCGATCCACCACCAAGAGCCATCAGAAACGGCCTAGGCCGTCCGCCCCTCGACCCGCGCCGCGAGGGCGAAGAACACCCTCGCGGCGCCGGTGCGTTACTTCTTCTCTTCCTTGCCGCCCGTCTTCACGTCGACACCCATGTCCTTGAGCTTGCCCGGCAGGTCCTGCGGCTGCACCTGCTCACCGTCGATCTTGACGGTCGGAGTGCCCTGGATCTCGGCGCCGTTGAAGCTGGCGATCATGTCCTTGGCCCACTTGTTGTACTTCTTGGACTCGACCGCCTTCTCGAACTTCTTGTTGTCCTTCAGCGCGGGGACCTCGTCGGAGACCTTGAGCAGGTAGGCGTTGTCGGCGAACTTGTCGTCCTGCTCCTCGGGGTGCCACTTCTTCGAGAACAGCTGGTGCTTGTACTCGACGAACGCGTCCATGCTCACCGCCTTGGCGGCCCCCAGCGCTCGGGCGGCGTTCTTCGATCCTGAGCCGCCCATGTTGTCGTCGATGATCGAGCCGAGGTGGACGCGCAGCTTGAACTTGCCGTCGTCCGCGCCCTTCTGCAGCTGCTCGCCCATGGCCTGCTCGAAGCTGGCGCACGCCGGGCAGCGCAGGTCCTCGTAGACGTCGATGGTCTTCTCGGCCTTGGCGCCGCCCGTGGTGACGGCCATGTCGTCACCGCTGGAGTCCTTGCCGTTCAGCTTGGCGACGGCGATGCCGATACCGGCCACCACGACCAGCACACCGACCACCGTCAGCGCGACCAGCAGCTGCCGCCGCGTCCGCTCCTTCTTGGCCTGCTTCTCCCGCTCGACCCGCAGCCGCTCGCGGGCCGCACGCTTGGCTTCGGGGCTGTTGCGCTTGCTCATGAGTGTTCTTCTCTTCTCCGTGATATCCGTACGCGAAAGGAAACCCGACCGTGCTCAGGCCGCCAGGGCGGCGGTGAGCGCGGGCGGGCCGCGACGGTGCACGGAGTGCGTCAGCAGCGGCAGCGCACAGGGACCGGGAGCGGGGCGCGGGCGCGGGAGCCGGGCCGGCCCCGTACCGCCCGAGGCGGTGTGGCAGGCGGCCACTGCGCACCACAGCGGGCGGAAGGCGGTGGCGGCGACCGCCCGCAGCAGCCGGGCGAGGGCCGCCTCGCCGCGCCGCAGCCACAGGGCGGCCAGCAGACCCACGCACACGTGCGCGGCCAGCAGCAGCCACGGCAGCGCGGCACCGGGCACGCCGTGGACGCCCAGCGGATACGCGCCGGTGTCCACGCCGCGCGCGGCCATCCGCGCCAGCGGGGTGCCGACGTTGCCGCCGCCGCACAGCAGATCCACGCCCACGGAGCGCAGCGGACCCGTCACCGGGCCGCCGGCCTGCCCGTAGCAGGCGTGCTGCCCGGTGGTGAAGACCGTGTCGGCCGCCAGCTCCAGCGGGACCAGTCCGGCGGCGATCCGCCCGAAGCCGCGTTCCCGGCCCGCGAGGGCGAACGCCAGGACGAAGACGAGAGCCGAGACCGCCAGCAGCGGGCGGAGCGGGACGGGGGCACCGGAGAGCAGCACGTGGGAGCCGCAGGACAGCGCGATGCACAGGGCCGTGAAGAGCCCCGCCCGCGCCGTTCGTATGCCTACCGCACCCATGGTGACCGAGTGTGCCACGAGGACGCGTAAGCGGTCCCTAAAGGTCGCGAACCCGTCCGCGTCACCGGCCGCCGGGCGCCCGGGATGTTCCGCACGCCCGGATTGGTGCCCGGGCGCCACCGGCGGCTCGCCGGGTCGCAGACCCCGGCGGCGCGGCCGTCGGCTCGGAGCCCCGGCGGCGCGGCCGTCGGCTCGGAGCCCCGGCGGCGCGGCCGTCGGCTCAGACCCCGGTGATGCGGCCGTTGCGGAACAGGTCGACGAAGATCTGGTGATCGCGGCGGGCTGTGGCGCCGTAGGAGTGCGCGAAGTCCACCAGCATCTCGCGGAAGCCGGCCTCGTCCTGCGAGATCGCCTCGTCGATGGCCTGCTCGGTGGAGAACGGCACCAGGCTGTGGCCGCTCTCCGCCTCGTCCGCCGCCGCGTGCATCGTCGCCGTCGCCCGCGCCAGGTCGGCGGTGACCTGCCCGATCTCCTCCGGGTCCGACAGGTCCGACCAGTCCAGATCCACCGCGTACGGGGAGACCTCCGCCACCAGCTGGCCCGCTCCGCCCAGCTCGGTCCAGCCCAGCCACGGGTCGGCGTGGGCCTGGAGGGCGCGCTGCGAGATCACCGTACGGTGCCCCTCGTGCCGGAAGTAGTCGCGCACCGCCTGGTCGGTGATGTGGTGCGAGACGGCCGGGGTCTGCGCCTGCTTCATGTAGATGACCAGGTCGTTCTCCAGCGCGTCGCTGTGGCCCTCCAGCAGGATGTTGTACGAGGGCAGGCCCGCGCTGCCGATGCCGATGCCCCGCCGCCCCACCACGTCCTTGACCCGGTGCGCGCCGTGCCGCTCGCGGCCCTCGTGGCGCGGCAGCGTCTCCAGGTACGCGTCGAAGGCCTCCAGGACCGTCTCGCGGGTCTCCTTGTCCAGCTCGATGGAGCCGCCGCCGGGGGTGAAGCGGCGCTCCCAGTCGCGGATCTCGGTCATGGTGCCCAGCAGCCCGAAACGGGTGTTCGCACGGGCGGAGTGCAGAGCGTCCAGCACGGGGCCGCGCGCCGTGTCCAGGGTGAGGGCCGGCGGCTCGCTCTCCGAGGCGCCCGAGACCAGGGCGCGGACGCGGTCGCGGTAGGCGTCGGCGTAGGTGGTCACCAACGAGGTGATCTGCGTGTCGCTGAACGCCTTGCTGTAGCCCAGCAGCGCCACCGAGGCGGCGAACCGCTTCAGGTCCCAGGTGAAGGGGCCGACGTACGCCTCGTCGAAGTCGTTGACGTTGAACAGCAGGCGGCCCTGCGCGTTCATGTAGGTGCCGAAGTTCTCCGCGTGCAGGTCGCCGTGTATCCACACCCGGCTGGTGCGCTCGTTCAGGAAGGGGCCGCTGTCCCTGCCCTCGTGCAGGTCGGCGTAGAAGAGGCAGGCCGTGCCGCGGTAGAAGGCGAAGGCGGAGGCGGCCATCTTGCGGAACTTCGTCTGGAAGGCCGCCGGGTCGGCGGCGAGGAGGTCGCCGAAGGCCGTCTCGAAGACCTCCAGGATCGTCTCGCCGCGCTCTGCTGCCTGGCCTGCCTTGGTCATGTGTGCGCTCCGTCGGTGCGGTCGGTGGATCTGCTGTCCGCCTAACGTACGCCCGCGCGAGCGGGTGCCCGGCGCGTACGGCCGCGCCGCCGGGTGTCCGCTGGGGGACCGGGTGTCCGCCGGGGGGGACCGGGTGGTTCGTCGGCGGGCTGTCGGTGCCGGGTCGTAGACTCCTCATTCGCCCCCAAAGACCCGCACCCGGAGGTGGCCTTCGCCGTGAGTGAGCAGCCCTTCACGCATCTGCACGTGCACACGCAGTACTCGCTCCTGGACGGCGCGGCCCGCCTCAAGGACATGTTCGCCGCGTGCAACGAGATGGGCATGTCGCACATCGCGATGACCGACCACGGCAATCTGCACGGGGCCTACGACTTCTTCCACTCCGCGAAGGACGCCGGGGTCACCCCGATCATCGGCATCGAGGCCTACCTCGCCCCCGACCACCGCAGGAACACCCGCCCGGTCAAGTGGGGCACCCCCCACCAGAAGCGGGACGACGTCTCGGGCAACGGCGCCTACACGCACATGACGATGTGGGCGCGCAACGCCACCGGGCTGCACAACCTCTTCCGCGCCCAGTCCCGCGCCAGCCTGGAGGGCTTCTTCCGCAAGCCCCGGATGGACCGCGAGCTGCTCGCCGAGTACGCCGACGGGCTGCTGGCGACCACCGGCTGCCCCTCGGGAGAGGTGAGCACCAAGATCCGGCTGGACCAGTTCGACGAGGCGCTCAAGGCCGCCGGGGAGTACCAGGACATCTTCGGCAAGGAGAACTTCTTCGTCGAGCTGATGGATCACAACATCGAGATCGACCGGCGGGCCCGCAAGGGCCTGGAGGAGATCGCGAAGAAGATCGACGCCCCCTTCATCGTCACCAACGACTCGCACTACACCTACGAGCGCGAGGCGGCGGCGCACGACACCCTGCTGTGCATCCAGACGGGCAGCAACCTCTCGGACCCGGACCGCTTCAGCTTCGACGGCGCCGGCTACTACCTCAAGTCCGCCGAGGAGATGTACGGCATCGACTCCTCGGACGCCTGGCAGTCCGGCTGCCGCAACACCCAGCTCCTGGTCGCCGAGCGCATCGAGACCGAGGGCATGTTCGAGCCGAAGAACCTGATGCCGAAGTTCGACGTGCCCGAGGGGTACGACGAGATCTCCTGGTTCAGGGAGGAGGTGCGGCGCGGCATGGCCCGCCGCTACCCCGACGGCGTCCCCCAGGACCGCCAGGAGCTGGCGGACTACGAGATGAAGGTCATCATCGACATGGGCTTCCCGGGGTACTTCCTCGTGGTCGCCGACTTCATCAACTGGGCCAAGGACAACGGCATCGCGGTCGGCCCGGGGCGCGGCTCGGCGGCGGGCTCGATCGTCTCCTACGCCATGGGCATCACCGACCTCGACCCGGTCACCCACGGGTTGATCTTCGAGCGGTTCCTCAACCCCGAGCGCATCACCATGCCCGACGTCGACATCGACTTCGACGAGCGCAGGCGCGGCGACGTTATCCGGTACGTGACGGAGAAGTACGGCGCCGACAAGGTCGCCATGATCGGCACCTACGGCACCATCAAGGCCAAGGCCGCCATCAAGGACGCCTCCCGCGTGCTCGGCTACCCGTACGCGATGGGCGACCGCATCACCAAGGCCATGCCCGCCGACGTCCTCGGCAAGGGCATCCCGCTGTCCGGCATCACCGACCCCAACCACCCCCGCTACAGCGAGGCGGGCGAGGTGCGGGGGATGTACGAGAACGAGCCGGACGTCAAGAAGGTCATCGACTCCGCCATGGGCATCGAGGGCCTGGTGCGCCAGATGGGCATGCACGCGGCAGGCGTGATCATGTCCAGCGAGCCGGTCATCGACCACGCGCCGATCTTCTCCCCGAAGAACGACGGCACGGTCGTCACCCAGTGGGACTACCCCAGCTGCGAGTCGCTGGGCCTGCTGAAGATGGACTTCCTCGGGCTGCGCAACCTCACCATCATGGACGACGCGGTCAAGATGATCCGCAAGAACAAGGACGTCGACCTCAAACTCCTCGACCTCCCGCTCGACGACCCCAAGACCTTCGAGCTGCTGTGCCGGGGCGACACCCTCGGCGTCTTCCAGTTCGACGGCGGCCCCATGCGCTCCCTGCTGCGCATGATGAAGCCCGACCACTTCGAGGACATCTCCGCCGTCTCCGCGCTCTACCGCCCGGGCCCGATGGGCATGAACAGCCACATCAACTACGCCCTGCGCAAGAACGGCCAGCAGGAGGTCACCCCGATCCACCCGGAGCTCGAGGAACCCCTCAAGGAGGTCCTCGACATCACCCACGGCCTCATCGTCTACCAGGAGCAGGTGCAAAAGGCCGCCCAGGTGCTCGCTGGCTACTCGCTGGGCCAGGCCGACCTGCTCCGCCGCGCGATGGGCAAGAAGAAGAAGGAGGTTCTCGACAAGGAGTTCGTGAACTTCCAGAAGGGCATGCGGGACAACGGCTACTCCGACGGCGCCATCCAGGCCGTCTGGGACGTGCTGGTGCCCTTCGCCGGCTACGCCTTCAACAAGGCGCACTCCTCCGCCTACGGCCTGGTCACCTACTGGACGGCCTACCTGAAGGCCAACTACCCGGCGGAGTACATGTCGGCGCTGCTCACCTCGGTGCGCGACGACAAGGACAAGTCCGCGGTCTACCTCAACGAGTGCCGCAAGATGGGCATCAAGGTCCTGCCGCCCAACGTGAACGAGTCGGAGGCGAACTTCACCTCCCAGGACGACACCACGATCGTCTTCGGGCTCACCGCCGTGCGCAACGTCGGCCAGAACGTCGTCGACTCGATCGTCAAGTGCCGCAAGGCCAAGGGCAAGTACACCTCCTTCCCCGACTTCCTCGACAAGGTCGAGGCGGTCGTCTGCAACAAGCGCACCGTCGAGTCCCTGATCAAGGCCGGCGCCTTCGACGAGATGGGCCACACCCGCAAGGGGCTGACCGCCCAGTTCGAGCCGATGATCGACAACGTGGTGCAGGTCAAGCGCAAGGAGGCCGAGGGCCAGTTCGACCTCTTCGGCGACCTCGGCGGCGACACCGAGGACTCCGGGCCCGGCTTCGGCCTCGACGTGCAGTTCTCCGAAGAGGAGTGGGAGAAGACCTACCTGCTCGCGCAGGAGCGCGAGATGCTCGGCCTGTACGTCTCCGACCACCCCTTGTTCGGCCTCGAACACGTGCTGAACGACAAGGCCGACGCGGCCATCGCCCAGCTGACCGGCGGCGACTACTCGGACGGCTCCATCGTCACCATCGGCGGCATCATCTCGGGCCTCCAGCGGAAGATGACCAAGCAGGGCAACGCCTGGGCCATCGCGACGGTCGAGGATCTGGCCGGCTCCATCGACTGCATGTTCTTCCCCGCCACCTACCAACTGGTCTCCACACAGCTGGTGGAAGACGCCATCGTGTTCGTCAAGGGCCGCCTCGACAAGCGGGAGGACGTGCCCCGGCTCGTGGCCATGGAACTGCTGGTGCCCGACCTCAGCGAGGCGTCCGCCTCCGCGCCGATCACCATCACGATCCCGACCGTGAAGGTGACGCCGCCGCTGGTGGAGAAGCTGGGGTATGTGCTCACCCAGCACCGCGGGGGCAGCGAGGTCCGGGTGCGCCTGCAGGGCGCTCGCAAGACGACGGTGCTCCGTCTCGACCGTCACCGGGTCACCCCCGACCCGGCCCTCTTCGGCGACCTCAAGGAGCTCCTGGGCCCCTCCTGCCTGGCCGGTTAGCCGCTCGCTGCCCGGGGGGCCGCGCCCTCCGGGCAGCGCCGGGCAGGGCAGCGCCGGGCAGCGAGCAACGGGCAGGGTCGGTGGCTCAGTTGTGGCCGAAGCGGCGCTGCTTGCCCTTGCGGGAGACGTCGCCGGTGGTCGCCCTCTCGTCGTCGGCGCGAGCCCTCTCCTGTTCCTGCTGCCGCTGCTCCGCCGTGCGCCCCTGTCGCCGGGTCTGTTGGCGATCTGCCTTCTTGGCGTTCTTGGCCATGATTGCCTCCTGGGGCTGTGGTTCGCCCGGTGCGCAGTCTGTCGAATCAGCCTTGCATATCGGTAATAGCTCTGCATGTCGGACAATTACCAAAAGTGAGTTGTTGGTGACGGCGCCACGCCGATGATCGAGGTCGGGCTGATAACCCCGGTGCGGTCGGGCAGACTCGGAGCAGACCCGAAGGACACGGGGAACGGCCAGCACGCGAAGGCAGGGCCTCGGCTGTAGGTCATGACCGAGAGTGGGTGGAACGTCGTGGACCGCTGCGTCGTCCTGGTGGACGCCGGTTATCTGCTGGGCGCCGCCGCCAGCCTGCTGGCGGGGGAGCCGACCCGCTCCCGGATCAGTGTCGATCACTCGGGTCTGATCCAGGCCCTGCGCCGGCAGGCGGAGGCCGACACGCAGTGTGCTCTGCTGCGTATCTACTGGTTCGACGGCGCGCCCGACCGCGTGCCGCAACCCGAGCACCGCAGGCTCCGGGTGATGCCACGGGTCACGGTGCGGTTGGGTGCGCTGACCCGCAGCGACGGGCGGTGGGCGCAGAAGGGCGTGGACGCGGCCATGCACGCCGAGCTGACGGAGCTCGCCCGCAACCGCGCCTGCTCCGACATCGTGCTCGTGACCGGCGACGGCGACCTGCTGCCGGGCCTGATGTCCGCCAAGGAACACGGGGTGGCCGTCCACCTGTGGGCGGTACAGGCGGCGGACGGTGACTACAACCAGTCCGAGGACCTGGTCGCGGAGGCGGACGAGCGGCGGGTGCTGGACCGCACCTGGATCACACCGGTCGTGCGGGCCAAGGACCTGAGCGGCGCCTGTGCGCCGCAGCCCGCGCCGCGCCCGGAGATCGCCGCCATCCTGGCCGCACCGCTGCCGGAGACCGCCAAGAACGGGGACGGCCCGGACGAACGCCGTGCCCCCGCGCCACCCGCCGGGGCGCCGGAGCCCGCCGGGTCGCAGGAGCGTGCGGCACCGGCCGGCCCCGAGCCGCAGTCCGAGACGGAGGCCAAGGCGGCTCAGGAGGACCCCGGGCCCGGCGGCGCGCCGCACCGCGCCGAGGGGGTGCCCACGCCGAAGGATCTCGCGGACCTCGGCCGGCACGGGCACCACGCGGGGGCGGTGCCGGGACCGCCGCCGGCGGCGACGCTGCGCTGGTCATCGGACCGGGGCTGGGTCGAGCGGGCGGCGGCCGAGCCGCCGGAGACGGCGGCGCTGCCCATGCTGGCCCAGCTCACCTCCGCCGAGCAGCGCTGGGCGGACCGCGAGGAGGACATCACGGCGGTCAGCGGTGACCCCTACGAGGTCGGGCAGGTGTTCGCGCGCCGCTGGATCGAGCGGCTGACCAACGACGTGCCCCTGGGCCGGCTCTCGGGCGAGTACCCGCGCATTCCGCACCGCATCGACGGGGAACTGCTGCGCTACGCCGCACGGTTCGGGCTGCTGGCACACAAGGACGACCAGATCGACGAACACGACCGCTACGCGATCCGTGCGGGTTTCTGGCGGGAGGTCGACGCCCGCACCGGGGCCTCGGCCGAACACCCGCAGGGCACCCCGGCCGCCGACTGAGCACGTCAACCGGCGGGCTCGGCGCCCGCCCCCGGCGACAGTGGGCCCGGAACGGAGCGGTGGAACCGGGACGCGTACCCTCATAGGTCGTGGATACGGGCACACGGCGGGCGGAGGACAGCTCGGTGACAGGCGCGAGGACGCGCATGGGTGAGCCCGTGCCCGCCGTGCGAGTCGAGGGCCTCGTCAAGACGTACCCGGCGGTGCGGGCCCGGCGCGGGACGCCCGCGGTGCCCGCCGTACGCGCCACCGACGAGGTGTGCCTCGATGTGCGCCGCGGAGAGATCTTCGGGTTGCTCGGCCCCAACGGCGCCGGCAAGTCGACCCTCGTACGGCAGCTGACCGGTCTGCTGCGGCCCGACGCGGGCGCCGTCGAAGTGCTCGGCCACGACCTGGTCCGCCACCCCGAGCGTGCCGCGCGGCTGCTGGCGTATCTGGGCCAGGAGTCCACCGCGCTCGACGAGCTGACCGTCTCCCTCGCCGCCGAGACCACCGCCAGGCTGCGCGGGATGCCGCTTCCCGCGGCGCGGGCCGCTCGCGACGAGATCCTGGCGGAGCTGGGGCTCGAGGAGCTGGCGGGCCGCGCCCTGAAGAAGCTGTCGGGCGGGCAGCGGCGGCTGGCGTGCGTGGCGACCGCGCTGGTGGGGGACCGGCCGCTGCTGGTGCTGGACGAGCCGACCACCGGTATGGACCCGCACGCCCGGCGCGCGGTGTGGGCCGCCGTCGACCGCCGACGTGCCGAGCGCGGCGCGACGGTGCTGCTGGTGACCCACAACGTCATCGAGGCCGAGACGGTGCTCGACCGTGTCGCCGTGCTGGACAGGGGCCGGGTGATCGCCTGCGACACGCCGGGCGGCCTCAAGGCCACGGTCGGCGACGAGGTGCGGCTGGAGCTGCTGTGGCGTGAGCGGGCTCCCGTGGAGCTCCCGGGCATCGCCGCGCTCGCCGCCGAGGCGGCCGTCTCCGGGCGCCGCTGGACCCTCCGCCTGCCGCCCGCACGCGCCCGCGAGGCCGTGACACTGGTCACCGGCGGCCCCGCCTTCCCCGCCCTGGACGATTTCCGGCTCGCCACCCCCAGCCTGGAGGACGTCTATGTGGCGCTCGGTGGCCGCTCGGCAGGCCAGAGCGGTGCCGAGGGTCTGGTGAAGGCATGACGCCGCCGGCCCGCACCGCCCGCGACGGTCAAAGGCGCGCACCGGCGGCAGGCGGGAAGCCGCCAGGACACGTGGCCCGGCGTGGGTGGTACGCCGCGCGGGCGGAAGACGGCACAACGATGCGGCACGGGACGAAGCGGCCCGGCGGGCGGCATGTCAGGAGCGAGCTCGGATGAGGACGACGGCGGCCACGACGGACAACCGGGACACGGACGAGACCGCGCCGGCGCCGACGGAACCCGACGGCGCGGTGCCGTCGCCCGGAGGGGCGACGGCGTCCCCCCTCGCCCCGGCGGAGCCC
>NZ_JASKYT010000243.1:0-10259 GCF_041028275.1 Streptomyces sp. PU-14G | reverse complement strand
GTGGCGGGGCGCAGGCGGCCGGGTGGGGGAGGGGCGCGTTGCGCGCGCTGGCCGTCGTGCTGGCGCTGCTGGGGGCCCAGACCGTCGCGGTCGCTTGGCCCGCGTACGCGTGCGGCTGCGGTGCGATGGTGCCCGCGGACCAGTCACGTATCGGCGTGAACCAGGAGACGTCGGTGGTGCGGTGGGACGGGCACACCGAGCAGATCGTCATGCGCCTGACCGTCCACGGTGACGCGGCGGAAGCGGCCTGGATCATGCCGGTGCCGCACCGTGCCTCGGTGAAGCTGGGGGAGAGCCGGCTGTTCGACGAACTCGCCGCGCTCACCGCGCCACGGCCCCAGGACCGGCCCTACTTCTGGCCCAGGTCCGGAGACTGGCCCTTCGAGGGCACCGACGGGGCGGCGGCGCCTCCTCGCGCGTCAGGGCAGGCCCCGGGTGTCGACGTGGTCGGACGCCAGCGGCTCGGCCCCTTCGACGTGGCCCGGCTCGCGGCCGACGACCCCGGCGCGCTGCGCGACTGGCTGCGTGACAACGGCTTCAGCCTCCCGCGTCGAGTGGCCGACCAACTGACGCCTTACGTCGAGCGGAACTGGGAGTACGTCGCCGTACGGCTGGCACCGGGCAAGAAGCAGAACGCCACCGACACGGCGGACGGTGGCGGGGCGCGGGACACGGGGCCCCGCGTCCTTTCGGGCGCTCTGCAGCCCCTGCATCTCACCTTCTCCTCCGACCGGCTCGTCTACCCGATGCGTCTTTCGCGTGCCGCCCGGGAGCCGCAGAGTCTGGGCCTGTACGTCCTGGCTCCGCACCGGATGGAAACCCGCGGTGCGATCGGCGGGCGTCCGCCCGAGGTGACCTTCGCGGACGTGCTGGAGGACGCCGACCAGCCCGAGCTGGTGCGGGAACTGGCGGGTGGCGACGTGCACCTCACCGCGTTCCGGCAGCACTTCCCCGAACCGGAGAAGATCACCGGTGATCACGTACTGCGTCGCGCGGCATCCGACAGGCCCTTCCACCGCACCTACGACCGGGACGTTCTGCTGCGCTGGGGCGGAGTCCCGGCCTGGATGGTGACGGTGGGCGGCGCGCTGCTCCTGGTCCTCGCGGCGGCCGTGGCGGTCCTGGCCGCGCGTCGTGGCCGCCGACGGCACGGGTCCCGGCCGCCGTTTCCGCCCGCGGCGTAGCGGCAGCGCCTCGCCGCTGAGCGCGGGCGGCAGTGAGCGGGCCGGGAAGATCTCCTGGCCGGAAACCGCATGCCCGGCGACGAGGGCGTACCGCCCCTCCGGACGCGAGGAGTTGTTCATCGCGGCGAAGACGCGTGCTGAACAATTCCGGAGCTGCTGTAGTCGGCGAACCGGAGCGGCGGCCGGTGCGCGAGAGCCCCGTCGCTTCCGGTGCACCGCACAGGCCGGTCGCCAGGCCGCCCGACCCATGCCTGAGCGGCCGGGACCGAGGAGCCGAACAGTATGAGGAGGACCAACTAGTGAGACACATCGTTCTGTCTCGTTCCTTACTCCGAAGATGCGGGCGGCGGCCCTTGGTACTCGCCGTCCTCGCACCCGTGATGGCGGTGCTGGCGTTGCTGCTCGTGCCGGCCACCGCGCACGCCGCCGACGTCCAGATAACCCCCGCCGCCGGCGCTGTCACCGCCAGCACCCATGACGGGAACGCGCCCGGGAACGTCGTGGACGACGACTACACCACCCGCTGGTCCGGCGAAGGAGACGGGGCCTGGCTGCAACTGGACCTCGGCTCGACGATGACCGTCACCCACATCAAGCTCGCGGTGCACAAGGGCACCACCCGGCAGAACGTCTTCGAGCTCCAGTACTGGAACGGTTCGCGCTGGGTCACCGTTCACGACGGCAGGACCAGCGGTACGTCGACGGGCCTGGAGTCGTTCGACTTCGACCCCGTCCGCACCTCGAAGGTCCGCTACCTCGGCCACGGCTACACCGGTGAGGGCGAGGGAGACTGGAACAGCCTCACCGAGGTCGAGGTCTGGGGCACCCCCGGCGATGGCGACGACGGCGGCGAGACCAAGCTCCCGTCCGACGTCCTCGACCTGAGCGACTGGAAGGTGACGCTCCCCACCGGCGACGAGGAGGAACCCACCGAGATCTTCCAGCCCGAGCTCGACGGCTACTCCCACGACCCCTTCTTCCTCGTTCCCGAGCCCGGGGACGCGGTGCGGTTCCGCGCACCCGTCAACGGCGTCACCACGGGCGGCTCCAGCAATCCGCGCTCGGAGCTGCGGGAGATGGAGAGCGGCGGCAGGGACGAGATCGAGTGGTCCTCGACCTCCGGCACGCACACCATGACCGTGCGGGAGGCCTTCACTCACCTGCCCGAGGAGAAGCCGGAGGTCGTCGGCGCCCAGATCCACGGCGGCGACGACGACGTCACCGCGCTGCGTCTGGAGGGTTCGAAGCTCTGGATCACCAAGGGCGACACCACCCACCACCACCTGATCACCGACCACTACGAACTCGGCACGGTCTTCGAGATCGAGTACGTGGTGAGCGACGGCGAGATCAAGATCTACTTCAATGGAGAGCTGGAGACCACGCTCGACCACTCCGACTCCACCAACTACTTCAAGACCGGTGCCTACACGCAGGCCAACTGCAAGAACTCCTCTCCGTGCAGCGGTGAGAACTACGGCGAGGTCAAGATCTACGGTCTCGATGTCACGCACGGCGACAACACGGGATCGGACTCGACGCAGGCCGCCGACCGGTACGACTGGGGTACGCCGCTGCCGATCTCGGACGAGTTCGAGTACACCGGCGCGGTCGACTCCGCGAAGTGGGCGACGCCCTCGGGGGATGTCGGAGGCACGGAAGGGTGCTGGGAGGGGCACTCGGGAAACGGCCGCCGGTGCGCGAAGAACAGCACCGTGGCGGACGGCATGCTGACCATGCGCGGCGAGGCCAACGGCGACACGGGATGGCTCCGGCAGAAGCGCGACGCCCAGTACGGCCGGTGGGAGATCCGGTCACGCTCGGAGAACATCGGCTCAAGCGGCGACCTCTACCACGCACTGCACCTGATCTGGCCCACCGAAGGCAACCGGCTCGAGAACGGGGAGTACGACTGGGTCGAGTACTCGGATCCCGACGCACAGTGCCTCACGGCGTTCCTGCACTATCCGCAGAGCCCCTCGGACAAGAAGGAACACCGCGAGGTCTGCCCGGTGGACATGAACGAGTGGCACAACTTCGCGTTCGAGTGGACGCCGGAAGCACTGGTCGGCTACGTCGACGGAGCCGAGTGGTTCCGACTCGCGGGCGGAGCGGATTCCGACCGGGGGGACATCCAGTCGATGCCCTCGGGACACCTCAACATCCAACTCGACAACTTCACCGGTGACGGCGGCCTGAGGCCCGCGGTCTTCGAGGTCGACTGGGTCCGAGTCTACGAGTGAAGGGCTGCGGACCCGACGCACCCACGTGAGGTGAACGCCCGTTCCGCGGGCAGCCCACGGTGACACAGCCGGCCGAGGCGACCAGTTGCCGCCTCGGCCGGTCACGCGGTCCGAGCCGGTGTGCGCCGAAACCACCGGTACCTCGGGTGAACCGTCCGCCGCGCGCATCCGTCGTGCGTGAGCAGACGAAACCGACCCGAGAGGCGTGTCCTGTGCGCGAGAGACCACTGTCATCACTTCGATCATTCCGGCCGCTTCTGTTCGCACTTCTGCTGGCTGTCGCCGCGGTTTCGGCCGTGGCGTCCGGAGGGTTCTCAGGGGGGAGTTCCGACACCGCGAAGGACCGCGTCGCCGGGGCGGCAGCCGCCGGGGACGCCGAGCACACGGTCACCCTGCGGAACCAGACGGAGCACCGTGTCTGGGTCGGTGCCACGGTCAACGCGGACGGCTCGACTCCGCTCACCGGGCTGCCGACGCTCGACCCGGGGCAGACGGCCACCCTCACCGTCCCCGAGCGTTCGGACGCCGGACACTGGCGTGGCAAGTTCTTCGCCCGACAGGGCTGCACAGGGGAGGAGGGCAGCACGTTCCACTGCGCCGTGGGCGACTGCGGGCCGTACGCCGACCGTTGCACGACCGGTGAACAGCCCGTCAGCCTCGCGGAGTTCAACTTCGACCCCGCCGACTCGGCGGCACCCTGGTACAACGTCAGCTACGTCAACGCGGTCTCGGCATCCGTCACGATCACTCCCGACGGAGTGACCCCGCCCGAGAACGGCGGGGAGTGCGCCTCGGTGGGCTGCCCCGTCGATCTGCTGGCCCACTGCCCGCCGGAGAACCTGACCAAGGACCAGAGCACGGGCAAGCCGCTGGTGTGCGTCAACCCCAACCGGGACGCGAAGACGGCCTACAGCGAAGCGCTCACCAAGCAGTGCCCCACGGCGTACGCCTGGTCCAAGCATGACGCCGAGCGGGGCAACCAGGTCGTGCGCCAATGCAGCGAGTGCAAGGGCTTGACCGTCACCTTCCACGGCTCCGGCGCGTCTGGCAAGCCCGGTCACGACCCCGAGCCGACCCCCGGTCACGGCGACGGGCCCGGCCCCGGCGACGGTCCCGCACCGGGACTCGGCAAGGGCGTGGCGCTCAACCCCGTCGACGGCGCCGCGCAGGCGCTGGACGACTCCGACGCGTCCTGGTTCCACAACTGGACCTCGTCGAGCGCCGGGGTCGCCAAGCCGAAGGGGGTCGAGTACGTACCGACGATCTGGGGCCCCGGCTCGGTCACCGACGCCGAGCTGGACCAGGCCAAGAAGGAGGGCAAGAATCTCCTGACCTTCAACGAACCCGATCTGGGCCAGCAGGCCGACATGACCCCCGAGCAGGCCCTGGACCTGTGGCCCCGGCTGGAGAAGACGGGCCTGAACCTGGGCGCCCCGGCGGTCGCCGTCGACGCCGACAAGCCCGGCAGCTGGCTGGACCGCTTCATGAAGGGCGCACAGAAGCGGGGCCTGCGCGTGGACTTCGTTCCGGTGCACTGGTACGGCTCCGACTTCGGCCCTGAAGCCGCCGAGCAACTGGCCGGCTACCTGAAGCGTGTCCACGACCGGTACAAGAAGCCGGTGTGGCTGACCGAATACGCTCTCATCGACTTCACCAAGGACACCCCGCGCTACCCGAGCAAGGAGGAGCAGACCGCTTTCCTCACCTCCTCGACACAGATGCTGGAGGGTCTGGACTTCGTGAAGCGCTACGCGTGGTTCGCCCTCTCGACTCAGACCAGCCCGACGGGTCTGTACGACGGCGCCAAGCCGAAGGCGGGCGCGAAGATCTACCGCGACGTCGGCTGAGCGTCCGGCTCAGCGGCGCGTTCCGGCGTGGAGAACACCACTGGGGCCCGTCGGCGCCATGCCCCGGGCCGACGCCGGCGCACCGTGGCGCGGTGCCGTCCAGTCCGGCGTCTGAAGGCGGGCCGTCGGCGTCACCGGCGCGCCGAACCGGTGGACGGCACGCGGGACCTGCCCGGGGCCCGCGTGCCGTTCCCGTCCGCCGTCCCGTCGACTCCGGCGCGGGGCGGGGCGTGGGGCCCCGACCGCCGCTCAGTCCAGGTCGGACATGTCGAGCACGAAGCGGTAGCGGGCCTCGTTGCGGCGGAGGCGGTCGAGGGCCTCGTTCACCCGCGCCGACGGGAGGAGTTCGATCTCGGCGATGATGCCGTTGGCGGCGCAGAAGTCCAGCATGGCGGCGGTCGCGGGACGGCCCCCGCTGCCTGCCGAGCTGAGTTTCTTGCGCCCGATGAGCAAGTCCAGTGTCTCCACTGTGACCGGCCCCAGATGCCCGAGGTGGCTGAGTGTGCCGTCCATGGCGACCAGGCGCAGATACGGGCCGAGGTCGTGCGGCGTGGAGATGGTGTCGATGACGACGTCGAACGCGTCCCGGGCGTTGGCCATCGCCTCCGGGTCCGTGGACACGACCAGTCCGTGGGCGCCGAGGCGACGCGCGTCGCCGGCCTTGTCGGGCGAACGGCTGATGACCGACGTCGTGGCGCCGAGTGCCACGGCCATCTTGACCGCGAGATGCCCCAGTCCGCCCAGCCCTGCCACACCGACGCGGCTGCCGGGGCCCACGCCCAGGGCGTGCAGGGGTTCCCAGACGGTGACCCCCGCGCACAGCAGAGGCGCGGCGGCGGCCGGGTCCAGGCCGGGGGGAAGCGGGTGCGCGAACTGCTCGCGCACGACGTACTCCCGAGAGTACCCGCCCAGGGTCGTCGACCCGTCGTGCCGGTCGGTTCCGCCGTAGGTGAGAGTCGGGAAGGCGTGGCAGAAGTTCTCCTGGCCGGCTCGGCACATGGGGCACTCGCCGCACGCGTCGACGATGTTGCCGACGGCGACCGGGGCGCCGGTGGACAGGCGGGTGACCGCGGCACCGGTCTCGGCCACCACGCCTGTGAACTCGTGTCCCGGCACCAGAGGGCGCCCCGCCGTGCCGTCGTGGTCGCGGAGGGCGTGCAGGTCGGTGTGGCAGACGCCGCAGTAGTCGATCCGCACGGCGACGTCGTCGGGGCGCAGGTCGCGGCGGTCCAGCGTGGTGCGCCGCAGCTTGGCCGTCCGCCCGTCCGCCTGCCATCCGTTGGTTGTCCGCACAGTGCCTCCCCTATAAACAGACTGTTCGGTCTATTGGATCGTAGAGGCGGTCTCCACCCCAAGCAAACCGACTGTTCTGTCTGATAGCGTCCCCGGCATGGCGGATCAGCCCCTGACCTCGCGCGGAGCCGCGACCTACCAGCGCATTCTCGACGTGGCGACCCGGGAGTTCGCCCAGCACGGGATCGCCGGAGCACGCATCGAGCGGATCGTGTCCGCCGCGCGCACCAACAAGGCCCAGCTCTACGCCTACTTCGGCAACAAGGAGAAGCTCTTCGACGCGATCTTCTTCGGCTCGCTGGAGCGGATCACGAACGTCGTGCCGATCGACGCCGCCGACCTCGCGGACTGGGCCGTACGCCTCTACGACGAGTACCTCCGCCGGCCCGACCTGATCCGGTTGGCCACGTGGGCGCGCCTGGAGCGCAGGCCGGCCGGCCACCTTGTCGAGGACCACGACCGCCTCGACGACCACAAGCTGGGTGCCATCGCCGAAGCCCAGGCCGCCGGCCGAGTGCGCCAGGGAGACCCGTTCGACGTGATGGCCATGGTCATCGCCATGTCCATGGCCTGGTCGCCGGTCAGCAACGTCTACGCGGCAACTGCCCAGGAGCCCCCACAGGTACACGAACAACGCCGCGCCCTGCTGCGCGCGTGCGTCCGCCGCGCTGTCGCCCCCGAGTGACGGAAGCCCCCCGGCTGCCGCCGGCGGGGAGAAACCGAAAGGCATGCGGCGCTGTCGGCGGCGTGTGTGAGGATCACGGCCATGGTTCCCTGCGACTGTTTCGCCGCCTCTGTCTCCGTCTCCGCTTCCGCCTCCAAGGTCGCGGCGGCTGCGCGAGTGTCCGAACAGCCCGGCGGGCCGGCCCGACTCGGCTCGCCGCCCTGGGCCTCGGCCGGACGCCGAGGCGGCCTCCGGCCGAGCAGGTACCGCGACCGAGGCACACCACCCGAGACCCGCAGCGCTTCTCCTGGCGTGTCACCAAACGCGAGGCCGGCCCGGTGACCAGGCGAGACTCCCTGCTGAGGCCGTTCGTGGCGATGCTGGCCCCGTACGATCTCGGGCCGGGACCCGTCGGCGTACATCGCGGACTTCCCTCCTCCACCGTGTCGCTCACCCTTCCCGAGGCCGACTCCGTCGAGATCGGGTGGCTCGCACGTCCCGCCTCGCGCCGGCACCATCGCGCTGCCGTGGCGGGCCTGCATCTGGATGCGGCGCAGGTGCGGCAAGCAGGAGGCACCCGCGGTGTGTACCTCACGCTCAGCCCGCTCGGTGCCGCCGCGCTGCTGGGCGTTCCGGCGTCTGCTCTGGCCGGACACGTCGTCGACCTCGCCGACGTCGCCCCCGCGCTGGCCCACCTGCCGGAGCGGCTGGCAGCCTGCCGCACCTGGCCGCAGCGCCGCGCACTGGTCGAACGCTCCCTGCTCGCCGGCCTGGCCCGGCACGGCGCACGTGAGAACGCCCCGGAACTGCGGGCCATGCTCGCGGCCCTGTCCCGCACTTCCCGAGTGCACGAGGCCGCTCAGCTACTCGGATGCTCCAGGCGGCACCTGAGCGGCAGGGTCCGTACGGAGCTCGGGGTGACGCCGAAGGAGTACCAGCGCCTGGTCCGCTTCGAAACGGCCCGGGGCCGGCTCGCGGTCGCCGGCACCACCAAGGCCGCTCTGGCGGACGTGGCCGCCGCCTCAGGGTTCGCCGACCAGGCGCACCTCTCCCGGGAGTGGCGGGCCATGGCCGGGTGCACGCCCACCGCCTGGCTGCGCACCGAAGATCCGGCGGCCGAGTGCACCGAAGACCCGGCGCCCGAGTGCACCGAAGATCCGGCGGCCGAGCGCACCGAAGGCCCGGCGACCGGGGACCCGCCGACCCGCGACCGGTCACCTGGCGAGGAGACCGCGTAGACCGCGTCCGGGCGACATCCGATCAGCCCGTGGACCGTTCCCGAATGTTCAAGACTCCGCCGCCCTGCGGCCTCATCCTCGGAGCATGACGCAACCGAAGATCCTCCCTCGCCTGATCGTGCCGGAACCCGACCGTGCGTCGGCGTACTACCGGGACTTCCTCGGGGCCGAGGAAGTGTTCCGTGCGCGGGGTGACGAGGGCCGGCTCACCGTCGTGGAGCATCTCCTCGGCGCCACGTCCTTCCGGGTCTCACCAGCCGTCCCGGCATGGGGGTGGTTGTCACCGGAAGACCTGGGCGGCTCCCCGGTCCTGTTGGAGATCGAAGTCGACGATCCGGACGAGGTCGGCGCACGTATGACGACCAACGGGGCCGAGACGGTCATCGCGATCGAGAATCGGCCCTACGGGAAGCGCTCGGGCCGTATCCGTGACCCCTTCGGTCACCTGTGGATCATCACCGGACCCCTTCGCTGAGCAAGGCGCCACCGCCGCGGTCCGACGCACCTCCGGCGCGGCTCGGCGCCCCGCGCTCTATCACCGGATCACCTCCCGGGCTGCCCCTGGGGGAGGGACCGCCGGTAGACGGAGGTGAGCAACTGGTCCTTGGCCGGGCCGTGGACCGCCCAGCGCAACCGCCACTCGTCGGCGGAGACCACCGTGTAGTCCCCGTCGTACAGGTCGGCTCCGCACTGGTGCGACACAGTGCAACGGCCGCTGCTCAGATCGAGAGCGTGGAAGTGCCGACCGTCCGCGAAGGTGACCTCGGCGGTGCCGTCCGCGCCGGGCACCAGCCGCAGCGTTCGCCCCGCCTCGCGCCGGGCCCCGCCCCACTCCAGTACCCCTTCCTCCACGTGCAGCCATGCGGCGTCCGTACCGGGCTCGAACCTCGCCCGCCCGGTGAACCAGCCGCTGTGTCCGGTCCTGCCGTCGCGCAGCTCGCGGCGCACGGTCCACTCTCCGGCCAGGTAGGGCAGGACTCCGGCGGCGGGGTGCGGTACTTCGTCCATGGCAGCAGTCTCGCAGGGCGGGCCATCGAGACCCGGGCCGGCTACCGGGACACACACGGGCCAGGAGACGGACGGGGACCGGGAGCTGATCACCGGTGCGCGGTGACGCCTCCCAGAGCGGCGACGGCCAGTGCGACCGCGCGGTCCCGCACCGCTTCGTAGTCGTCGCCGGCCTCCAGGGCCGTGGTGGCGGCGTTGACGAATCCCTGCAACAGCCGGGCCGACCTGAGTGGGGCGTCGTCGCCCACATCCTGCAAGGCGTCGACGAGTGGATCGAGCAGGGCGCGGTGCGCCGCGTCCGCTCCGGCGCGCAGGGCCGCGCCGTCCTGCGCGTCCGCGCTGGCGCGGGCGATGCGGTGCTCGCCGTCGCGGACCATTTCCAGTTGGGCGGTGACGAAGGCGGCGACCCGGTCCTCGGGCGCGTCTCCGGCGTCGGCGAGGGCGGCGTGGATGCGGCTCGTCCAGCGCGGCGCTGCCGCTCGGACCACTTCCGTCAGCAGTTGGCGGCGGTCGGTGAAGTACTTGTAGACGCTGTTGCGGGCCAGCCCGGTGCGGCGGGCGACCGCCGCGAACGTCACGCGAGAGGCGTCGCCCTCGGCGAGCAGCTCGCGTGCCGCGTCGAGCAGGGCGGCACGCTGCTGGGCGCGGTGATCTGCGACGGACGCGGCGTGAATCCTGGGCACTGAGCCAGTTTAAGAGCCCGTCCCCTTCGGCGAGCCATGGGTGGCGAACGCTGAGCACCCCCCCCCCCCCGCGCGGCACGCGAGCTGCTCGCCGAGGGC